>JASHRA010000020.1 GCA_030038765.1 Candidatus Dormiibacterota bacterium
CCGGCCGCTCACCTTCTCGATCAGCACGGCGAACTCGTCCCCGCCGAGGCGGGCGAAGGTGTCGGCCGGCCTGAGGCACTCCGAGATCCGGCGCGTCACCTCGAGCAGGACCGCGTCGCCGCTGGCGTGGCCGTAGCTGTCGTTGATGGCCTTGAAGTTGTCGAGGTCGACGGACAGCAGCCCGAGCACGGAGCGGCCGTCGTGGCGGGTACGCAGGGCGTGCTCCAGGCGGTCGCGGAGGAGGGCGCGGTTGGCCAGCCCGGTGAGGGGGTCGTGGAGGGCCTGGTGGCGGAGCTGGTCCTCCAGGGCACGGCGCTCGGTGATGTCGCGGCCGTTGACCACCACGGCCCCGACGTAGGGGTCGTGGAGCAGGTTGGTGAGGAAGAGCTCGAAGTTGCGCCAGCCGCCGTCGTGCTGGCGCAGCCGGCACTCAACCGAGCGCACCCTCCCCCGCTGCGCCTGGGTCTCCTCCAGGGCGGCGCTGAAGTGCTCCAGGTCGGTGGGGTGGAGCAGGTCGGCGGGGGTGAAGGGCTCGTGCTCCTCCGACTCCCGCCGGCGCTCCCCGAGGAGCGCCTCGCCGGAGGGGCTGACGTAGCTGAGCTGGCCGTCCGCCCCGATCGCCAGGATCAGGTCGGAGGAGTTCTGGACCAGGGAGCGGAAGCGCCCCTCGCTGCGGCGCAGGTCCTCGGAGAGGGCGGCCCTGCTGAGGGCCAGGGAGCACTCGTCGGCGAGGATCTCGAGCAGCTCCTGCTGGTCCCGCTGCAGCCGGCCGGCGCTGGCCAGGGAGAAGCTGCCGCTGGGCTGGCCACCGGTGAGCAGGGGCAGCACCTGGAGGTGCGGCAGGGCGGGCCCGATGTGGAGCGCCTGGCGCAGAGCGGGGAGGTTGGAGAAGGCCTCCTGGGGCGGCCTCATCCCCAGCAGCACCTCGAGGACCGGCATGGAGAGCGAGCCGGCCTCGATCTCCAGCTGCTGGACCGGCCCGTCGGTGGAGCGGTCGGAGAACGTCACCTGGACCTTGAGCCCGTCGCGCACGGTCAGCGAGAGCTGGACCGGCCCGGCGTCCGCCGCCAGCTCGGTCGCCATCCGCCTGGCGGCGCGGTAGACGGCTCGCGTGGAGCCGGCCCCGAGCAGCTCGATGGCGGCCCGCCTCATGCTCGTCTCCCGGTGCTGGGCCAGCTGGCGCCGCTCCAGCACCCCTCGCAGGACCTGGATCACGACCGCCGCCATGGCCAGCCCCAGGACGCCGGTGAAGGCGTTGGCGAGGCTGGGCCAGGCGTGCTGGCGCCCCGCCACCAGGGCCAAGGCCGAGAGGTTGGCCACGATGAAGCCGAAGGCCACCCCGACCGACCCCTCCGGGGTGGCGTAGAAGGTGCGCAGGTAGAGGGCGGCGTAGAGCACGCCCAGCGAGCCGTCGGAGTTGCCGGCCCCGACGCCGGCGACGAAGAGGGCCACGATGGCCAGGAGGTCCTTCCAGAGAGGGAAGTGGGCCTGGCGATAGCCGGAGATCAGCCACCAGGCCAGCCACCCGATCGCGCCCAGGGCGCAGCCGCGCAGGAGAGGCTCGGCGTTGGAGAAGGCGGAGATGATCACCACCCCGAGGACCAGCCCGATCAGCGCCAGCGCGAGCAGCATCCACTGCACGTGCGCCGCGAGACCCTGGGGTGGCCGCAGCAAGCTGCGCCAGCGCTGGGTGGGCTGTCGGGTAGGGGTCATCGCTTCCTCGTCCGCAGGCCGGCGGTCGCTCCGGTCCTGCTGGACCCAGAACGGACTCTGAGGTCCGCCTCCTTCAAGGCTTGCAACGAGAACGTGAAGGTTGTGATGCAACGCCGGAAGCCGGCCGCCCGGCCGAACTGGAGAGGGCGGGCCTAGTCGCGCGAGGCGGTCTGCGCCAGGGGCGCCCGGGCGCGGCTGGGGACCCCGACCCGGCCCAGGCTGAGGAAGCCGGCGAACATGACGGCGATGCCGATCGCCTCGGCGATGCCGAGCTGGGTGAGGCTGCCGCCGACCGTCTTGGCGGCGCTGAACCCGCCCGCCACCACCAGCGCGCCAGCGGTGAGGAGCACGTTGCAGAGCACCCGGTCCACGCCCGCGCGGGAGCGCAGGTAGCGGACGGCGGAGAAGGCGGAACCCAGGACCAGGACCACCGTGCCCACGATGTTGAAGATCACCGCCGCCAGGAAGAGCGGGGTGACCTGGTTGCCCAGGGCCCCGCCCAGGACGCCCCGGACCGTGGCCAGGCGGGCCGCGTCGACGGGCACCAGGGCGGCGTCCACGGCCAGGAGGAGGGTGAGCGCGACCAGCACGGCGGCGCTGGTCCGGGCCACTCTCCGCGGCGCCATGAGGAAGACCGTGCCCAGGGCCAGGTAGATCACGCCCAGCACGCCCCCCAGCAGGTAGAAGGCGCGGAAGAGGGGAACCGAGAAGCCCTGGGCCTGGCCCACCGCCTGGGTCAGCGCCGCCAGGGCGAAGATGGCGAGCCCGGAGCCCCAGGCGGCGAAGGCAGGGCGGCGGCTCCTCCACCAGCGGCCCCAGACGACGGCCGAGAAGGCAGCGCCCAAGACCGCAGCCGCGACCGCAGCACCCATCAGCCTCTCCGTCGCCCCAGCGGAAGCTGAGCCGAGCCTAGCAGGTCCCGGCGCCACCCCCAGCGCCGCGACCGAAGGGGACCATGACCCCAGCGCGGCACCGAGCTGGTAACGAGGGCGGCCGCGGTCCGACACTGGTGCAGGTGCGGTTCGCTCCGCCCTCTGCCGAACCGCCAGATCCGTGATCCAGGGAGACCGGGGCGTGGACGACGTCCTGATGCTGGCTGAGGAGGAGGTCCGCGCGGCCCTCCCCCTGGAGGAGCTGGCGGCGGCGCTCACCACCGCCCTGGTCGCGCTCAGCCGGGACCGGGCCTCGGTGCCGCCTCGGATCGCCGCGGTCACCGAGAGGGGGCTGCTGGCGGCCATGCCAGGCCACGTGGCCGGGCTGGGCCTGGCCGCCAAGCTGATCTCCGTCTACGGCGGCAACCGGGCGCTGGGTCTGGCCAGCCACCAGGGAGTGGTGGTGGCGTTCGACGAGGAGACGGGCCGACCCTGCGCCGTCATGGCGGCCGCATATCTCACCGCGATCCGGACCGCGGTCACCACGGCGCTCGCGGTTCGCGCCCTCCGACGCCCCCCGGCCCGCCGGCTGGCGATCCTCGGTGCGGGCGCCCAGGCGCGGGCGCACCTGCAGGCGCTCAGCCAGCTCGTCGGGTTCGAGGAGATCCGGATCGCCTCGCGCGACAGGGTCCGCGCCACGGCGCTGGCGCAGGAGCACTCCGGGGCAGCGGCGGCGCGGTCCGCGGCCGACGCGGTTCGTGGCGCCCAGGTCGTCTGCTGCTGCACCTCATCCGCGAGCGCGGTCCTGCAGGACGAGTGGCTGGGATCCGCCACCCTCGTGACCTCGGTGGGTAGCGGTGCCGAGCTGCCGGAGACGCTGCTGCGCCGGGCACGCGTGGTCGTCGAGAGCCGTGACGCGGCGGCAGCGCCGCCGGTCGGCGCGGTCGAGCTGCAGGGGGTCGACCCCTCGACGTTGCTCCTGCTCGGTGACCTGCTCGCGGGCAGCGTGAACGCCGCCGACGATGACCGCACCACGGTCTTCAAGTCCACCGGCAACGCGGCGGAGGACGTGGCCGCAGCCTCCGTCGTTCTGCGCCTGCATCGCCCAGGCGCCGCCAGACGCGTGTCGCGCCGCACCAAGCTCTGACGCCTCACCTTCTGACCGGGAGCGGCGGGCTGGCCTCTCCCCGCCCAGGCGGCCTTCCTGCTCCGGATGGTGGCCCGGCGCGCCGCCCGACCTTCAATGGCCCGGCCGGATGCTGGGTGGAGCGGATCCGCCCGAACGCGGGGGCGGAGGCGGCCCAGGCGCGAGCGGCCCCGCCCTGGGCCAGGGCCGGCCCGCTCCTACTGGCCCACCCTGCCGTCGATACGCTCGCGCAGAAGGTCCGCGTGGCCGCAGTGCCGGGCGTACTCCTCGATCATGTGCAGCACCACCTCGCGGAGCTGGAGGTTGTCGCCGCGCCGGGTGCGCCCGAGCCTGGCCAGGTCCGGATGCGCGGCGACGTAGCGCTCCGCGTTGGCGACCTCGCCGCGCCACGTCTCCCAGGCCTCCGCAACCACCGCCGGTTCTGGCACCGCTCCGGTCCAGGCACCCTCCGGCGCCGCGTCCGAGGAGTAGTGGGCGGGAGCGTGGTCTGCGTCCATGACGCGGCGGAACCAGTACCTCTCCACATCCGCCATGTGGCGCACCAGGCCCAGCAGCGACATGGTCGAGGGCGGCACGGAGCGGCGCGCCATCTGGTCCGCGTCGAGGTCCTCGCACTTCATCTCCAGGGTCCGGCGGTAGGCGCGCAGGTACTCGGTCAGCAGGCTCGGCTCGTCCAGCATCGGGGCACCGCTGTCCCGCGGGTCCCGCTCCGGCTCCACCCACATGTCGGGGTGCTGGGGCGACTTGACCCAGCGGGTGGGCAGTACCTCGTCGGCCGCTTCCGGGGGGACCACGGCGGCATTCTAGGCGGCGGCGAGGCACCGCTGACCGTGCCCGCGGCGGGCTCAGGACGGGCCCCTGCCCCCGGGGCTGGGCGGCTCCCCCACGGCCCAGCGCTCCAGGCGCCGGCGGGCTAGGGCGACGCCCAGGAGCAGCAGCAGGAGGATCGAGAGCCCGGCGATCCCGGCCACCGAGGCGATCGTCCCCCCGAGGTGGCGGTAGGCGTCGCCCAGCTCGTAACCCAGGAGTCCGTAGGCGGTCGACCAGGCGGCCGCACCCAGCAGGTTGCACGGGAGGAAGACGCGGTAGGGCATCTCGGCGGCCCCGGCGACCAGGGCGCCCACGGTGCGGAGGATGGCGATGAAGCGGGCCAGCACCACGGCGATGCCGCCGCGGCGGAGGAAGAACCGGTGCAGCAGCTCGATGCGCTCCGGCCGGACGCGCAGCCAGCGCCCGGCCCGGTGCAGCAGCTGGGGGCCCACGGCGCGTCCGATGCCGTAGCCGAGGTTGTCGCCCAGGGTCGCGCCGGCGGCGGCGCAGGCGACCACGCCGACGATGCTGAGCCGGCCCGTGGTGGCGGCGTAGGCGGCGGCCAGGAGCAGGGTGGTCTCTCCCGGGAAGGGAACGCCCGTGCTCTCCACCAGCGGGGCCAGGAAGACGGCGGCGTAGCCGTAGGTGTGGAGCAGGTGGTCCGGGCTGAGGTCCAAGCCCCTCAGCCTCCCGGGCCGAGCGGCAGCTCGGGGGCGGCGGGAGTTGGCTCGGGAGGCGGCGTGGCGTCGAGCAGCCGGGCCATCTCCAGCCCGTTCTGGACCGCATAGTTGGCCCGGTTGTTGTTGAAGAGGAGGTGGACCTCGTCGGCCTCCTCGCTGAGCCGGCGGACCCGGCCCAGCCAGCCCCGCAGCTCCTCTTTGCTGTAGAGGTAGTTGAAGCGGTCGCCGGAGCGGGCCCCGCCCCGGTACCAGGCGGCCGCGTTGCGGCCGTGGAAGCGCACCACCGCCAGGCGCGGGTCGGTGATCTCGAGGCGGAGCGGGAAGGAACCCGAGCCGAGCTGCGGCTCGTCGACCATGCAGAGACTGACGCGGGCCTCGCGCAGGAGGTCGGTGAGCTGCTCCCAGCGCGCTTCCTCGGCCCAGCCCCGGTGCCGCATTTCGACCACCATGAGGTCGTCGGGATAGCGCTCGCGGACCCGGGCCAGGCGATCTAGGTTGAGCGGCGAGGGGCTGAACCAGGGCGGGAACTGGAAGTGGAGAGCGCGGAGCTTGCCGGCAGCGCGGAGCGGCTCGAGGCAGGCGTCGAAGGCGCTCAGCTCGGCGTCGGTAGGCTCCCGCGGCCTGCCTCCCTCGCGCTCGTGGTAGGTCATGGAGCGGTAGGCCTTGACGTTGAAGAGGAAGCCCTCCGGCGTCGACCCGGCCCAGGCCGCGCTGCGGTCTGGCGGCGGGATCCCGTAGTGGGTGGTGTCGACCTCCACCAAGGGGAAGAAGCGGGCGTAGTAGGCGAGCCGGTCCGCGGCCGGCAGGCCCTTGGGATAGAAATCCTCGTGTTCGCTCCAGTTGCAGGTGCCGACCAGGATTCGTCCCGCCACCAGCCCATGCTCGCAGCTAGCCGGCGGCATGGGCGCCCCCGGCACCGGGAAGTCAGGCCCATCTCCAGCGGCTACGATGGGGACGGCGTGGGGCCAGCCGGTCCTGCGCCTGGAGGACATCTAGACGGCAGCCGCGTCACTGGATCTGAACTTGGTGGCCTCGACCGTCAACGGGTCGGGCAGCCAGTCGGCCAACCTGGTCCTGACCCGGGCTGTCTTCGAGATGGGCATCCCGGTCGCGCCCAAGAACCTCTTCCCCTCCAACATCGAGGGGCTGCCCACCTGGTTCCACCTCCGGGCCAACAGCGCCGGCTACCGCGCGGGCCGGCGCCAGGCCGACCTCATGGTGGCGCTGAACCGCGCCACCTTCGCCGCCGACGTGGCCCGCCTCGGCCCCGAGGCGGTGCTGGTCTACGAGGAGGCCTTCGGCCCGGCGCCCCTCGTCGACGGGGCGCCGGGGCACGTCTACGGCCTGCCCTTCGCCCGCTTGGCGCGTGAGACGGTGCCGAATCCCGATCTCCGCAAGTACCTGGTGAACATGATCTACGTGGGCGTGGTGGCGGAGATCCTGGGCATCCCCGAGGAGGCCCTGGAGCGGGCCCTGGCGCACCAGTTCCGAACCAAGCCGAAGGCGGTCGCGGCCAACCGCGACGCCATCCACCTCGGTGCCGACTACTTCCGCAACCACGTCGAGCGCAGCGACGCTCTGCGCCTGGAGCCACTCCGGGCTACGGGCGGGCAGCGGCTCCTCGAGGGGAACCAGGCGGCCGCGCTGGGGGCGATCATGGGCGGCTGCACCGTCCTGGCCTGGTATCCGATCACACCGAGCAGCTCGCTGGCCGAGTATCTCATCGGCTTCGCCGACCGCTACCGCGGCGACCCGGAGAGCGGGGCACGGCGCATGGCGACGATCCAGGCCGAGGACGAGTTGGCCGCCGCCGGCATGGTCCTGGGGGCCGGCTGGGCCGGGGCCCGGGCCATGACCACCACCTCCGGGCCGGGAATCTCGCTGATGGCGGAGTTCATCGGGCTCGGCTACTACGCCGAGGTCCCGGGCGTGTTCGTGGACGTGCAGCGTGTCGGTCCCTCCACGGGACTGCCCACGCGCACCATGCAGGGTGATCTCGAGTTCGCCTACTCGCTCTCCCACGGCGACACCCGGCACCCGGTCCTGCTCCCCGGCACGGTGGGCGAGTGCTTCGAGTTCCTGCAGGCCGCCTTCGACCTCGCGGACCGGCTCCAGACCCCCGTCTTCGTGCTCTCCGATCTAGATCTCGGGATGAACCTGTGGATGACCGACCCCCTGCCCTACCCGGAGCGCCCCTTCGACCGCGGCAAGGTGCTCAACAAGGCGGACCTCGACCGGCTGGAGAAGTTCGAGCGCTACCGCGACGTGGACGGTGACGGCATCACCTGGCGCACCCTGCCGGGGACACCGCACCCGTTGGCGGCCTACTTCACCCGCGGCTCGGGCCATGACGAGGCGGCCCGCTACACCGAGAGCGACGCGGCCTACACCAGGGTCGTCGACCGATTGGCCCGGAAGCTGGAGACCGGCCGGGGCATGCTGCCCGCCCCGGAGCTGCAGGAGGCCGGGTCCCAGGTCGGGATCATCGCCTTCGGCAGCTCCCACCACGCCGTCGTCGAGGCCCGGGACCTGCTGGCGGCGGAGGGCCTCACCACCGACTACCTGCGCCTCCGCGCGCTCCCCTCGGCCGCTGCCGTGGGTGAGTTCGTGAGCCGCCACGACAGGGTCCACGTGGTGGAGCAGAACCGCGACGGGCAGCTCTGGCGCATCCTGCAGCTGGAGCTGGGGCCGGAGCTGGCGGGACGGCTCCGCTCGGTGCGCCACTACGACGGGCTGCCGCTCTTCGCCGAGGACGTGGTGGCGGGCATCCGGGCCCAGGAACCGGCCCGACGGAAGGAGCCCCTGCGGGCGGTGGCGGGAGGCTCGAGCTGATGGCCGTGGCGCCTCCGCGGGTCAACGTCCTCGGTCTCAGTCGAGACGACTACAAGGGGCTCGCGACCACCCTATGCGCAGGCTGTGGGCATAACTCCATCACGAACCACGTGGTGAAGGCGCTCTACGACCACGGGGTCGACCCCTACCGGCTCGCCAAGATGAGCGGTATCGGCTGCTCGTCGAAGGCGACGGCCTACTTCGTGGAGCGGGCGCACGCCTTCAACGGGGTGCACGGGCGCATGCCCGCGCTCACCACCGGGGCCGCCGCCGCCAACCGCCAGCTGCTGCTCTTCGGCATCAGCGGGGACGGGGACACGGCCAGCATCGGGCTGGGCCAGTTCTGCCATCTGCTGCGGCGCAACGTCGACTGCACCTACGTGGTGGAGAACAACGGCGTCTACGGGCTGACCAAGGGACAGTTCTCGGCCACGGCCGACATCGGCTCGGTCCAGCGCAAGGGCAGTATCAACGAGCTGGAGACGATCGACATCGCCGGGCTGGCGGTGGAGCTGGGGGCCAGCTTCGTGGCCCGCAGCTTCTCCGGCGACGGGGCCCAGCTGGTGCCGCTGATCAGGGCCGCCCTGGCCCACCGGGGCACGGCGGTGCTCGACGTCATCAGCCCCTGCGTCACCTTCAACGACCACGAGGGCTCGACCAAGAGCTACCGCTACCTGAAGGAGCACGACGTGGTCCTCCACGACCTCGACTTCATCCCCCGGCAGGAGGAGATCGAGGTCGAGTACGAGGAGGGGACCCAGACCGAGGTCGAGCTCCACGACGGCTCCCGGCTGCGCCTGCGCAAGCTGGGCAGGGAGCACGATCCGAGAGACCGCCTGGCCGCGCTTCAGGTCCTGGACCAGGGTCGGCGCCAGGGAGAGGTGGTCACCGGGCTGCTCTACGTGAACCCCGAGGCGGCCGACCTGTGCAGCCGGGAGCGGCTCCCGGAGGTGCCCCTCCGCGATCTCGGAGAAGAGGAGCTGCGGCTGACGAGGGAGCAGTTCGCCGCGCTCCAGCAGGAGTGGTGAGAGGGGCCCAGCCGGCCTTCTCAGCGGGGGCTAAGGTCAGCTTCCGCGCCTCGAGCTAGCCTCCGGAGCCGAACGGAGGGTCCGGGCACAGGCCTGGACCTCGGATCAGGAGGCTGATCATGCGAAGGATCGTGACCAGGGGCCTGGCGGCCGGTGCCGGGCTCTGTCTCGCCGCCGGGCTCGGGCTCACGGCGGCGTCCGCGGCGACACCGACGACGTCACCCTCGGCCAGCTCGCCGACCCCATCGGCGGGTCTCGGGGCGCTCCTTCCCCGCCGACTGGTGAGGCTCGCCGGCGAGGTGGTCTCCGACACCGCCAGCGGCGGCCCGCTGGGGCACGGACAACTGGTTCTGAAGCAGCCGGACGGCAACCAGGTGACCCTGGTGCTCGCGGCCAGGACCAAGGCCTGGCGCTACCAGGGGCTCGGGGAGAGCCTGACCAGCGAGGCGCCGGGCTCGCTGTCCGCGGGAGAGGTCGTCGGTCTCTCGGCGCGGAGCGCCCGGGGCCAGCGCGTCGCCGTCCGGATCCTGGACCTGGGCTTCACGGCGGCGGGCTGATCGGCGGTCCGGGCCGGGCCCCTCGGGCCTGGCCCGCCCGCCCGCCGCGGCCTCAGCAGTAGGCGTAGCCCTCGGGCAGGGGGCGGGGCGGGGGCGGGCCAACGTAGGCGGCGAGGGGACGGATCAGCCGGTTGTGCGACGCCTGCTCGCAGATGGCCGCGGTCCAGCCCACGGTGCGGCTGCTGGCGAAGGTGGGCGTGAACATCTCGCGCGGGATGCCAGCGCTGTTCATCACCACCCCGGCGTAGAACTCCACGTTGGTGTAGAGGCGCCGCCCCGGCTTCAGCTCGTGCAGCACCTCGAGGGCCGTCTGCTCGACGTACTCGGCGAACCGGGCCTGCTCGCCACCGGTCTCCAAGGCAACCTCCCGCAGCAGCACCGAGCGGGGATCGTCGGTCTTGTAGATGCGGTGTCCGAAGCCCATGAGGCGCTCACCCGACTCGACCTTCTGGTGCAGGTAGTCGTAGGCGCGGCTCCGCTCCCCGATCTCGTCCAGCGTCTGCAGCGCGCGCGAGGGTGCCCCGCCGTGGAGGGGCCCGGAGAGCGCGCCGATGGCGCCCACCAGCGCCGAGCCCAGGTCGGCGCCGGTGGAGGTGATCACCCGGGCCGTGAAGGTGGACGCGTTGAAGCCGTGGTCCATGGTGAGGATCAGGTACTTCTCCACCGCCCGGGCGTGGGCCTCGTTGGGCGGCTCTCCGGTCAGCAACTGGAGGTAGGAGGCGGCGTAGCCGAGCTCCGGGTCGGCGGGCACCGGTTCCAGACCCTGGTGGGCACGGTAGAGGCCCATCAGGATCACCGGGACCAGGGCGCTGACCCGGATCGCCTGGCTCCTCAGCTCCTCGGCGGGAATGTCCAGGACCGGCTTCAGGCCGATGACGCTGGCGGTCAGCGAAACCGCGGTGCGCAGCGCCTCCAGGGGCGCGAAGGGCTCAACCGACGCGATCTCGGGGAGCAGCTTGGCCACCTGCTCCGGCAGGGTCCGGAGCCGCGCCGTCTCCTGCCGGAACTCTCGGGTCCTGTCCGGGTCCGGCAGCTCCCCCTCGATGATCAGGTGCCAGACCTGCTCGAAGGAGCAGAGCCGGGCCAGCTCGGTGGCGTTGTAGCCGCGGTAGTGGAAGAACCCCTCCTCGCCGCGGACGTCGCCGATGGAGGTCTCGGCCGCCACGACCCCCTCCAGGCCGGGCGGCGCCACGATCGGCTGCCCGGCGCCGGGTAGCTGGGTCGCGTTGGTCATGACTTGCTCCTTGGCACGCTCAGACGTGGCCGCCGGCCTGGGCCCGGACGTCCCCGCCCTCGGCGCCCCCGTCGTCGGCCCGGGCGGCGTAGCGGAAGAGGACGATCCAGCCCACGAGGGACCCGCCGGCGAGCAGCGCGAGCATCGCCATCACGATCGCGACCTGACCCGCGGTGGTCATCTGGGACCCTCCTTTGACAACTCGTATTCTAGAGTTCTGACCCAATTCAGCCCCCGGGGTCCCGGGGGCCACGGAGCGTCAGCGCCCCGACCGGCCCGTCCGCCGCCGGTCCCGCCCAGCCCCGAGTGCGGACGCACGTCCCGGTGTCCCTTGAGCCTGCAGCCTGCCCTGACAAACCACGCCCGCCTCGCCCTCTGGGGCCTCATCACGGCCACCGCCATCGACGCGTTGGGGGCGACCATGGTCCTGCCCATCCTTCCCCTCTTCGTCCGCCACGCCGGCGGCAGCGACGCCGAGGTGGGACTGGTCACGGCCGTCTTCTGGGCCGCCGGCCTGGTCGCGCGCTACCCCATCGGCAGGCTCTCCGACCGCCTCGGTCGGAAGTGGCTGCTGGCGATCTCTGAGCTCGTCTACGCGGCGGCCACGGCCGCCTTCGCGGCCTCCCCCTCACCCCTCTGGTTCGTCGTGCTGCGGGCCGTCCAGGGGGCCGCCGCCGGGGCGGTCACGGTCCTCTCCATGGCCGCCGTGGCGGACTTCGTCCCGCTGGAGCGGCGCGGCCGCGCCTACGGCGCCCTGGTGGGGGCGAACATGGCCGGGACCATCGTCGGGCCGCTCATCGGCGCGGCCCTGTTCGAGGTCTCGGTGGCCTCCACGTTCCTCGCCTCCGCCGGCGCGGCCCTGCTGGTGGCGGCCGTCATCGTGATGACCATACCGGGCGGCGTCCAGGCGCCCCAGGCCGAGGCGGGCAGGGACGCGAAGCGTGCCTACTGGCGGGACCGGGTGGTGGTCGGGGTGATCCTGACCTCGGCGGCGCTCGGGGTCCTGATCGGGATCTACGACACTGTCTGGAGCCTGCTGATGCACGCGCGCCACGCCACCGACTTCGAGATCGGGCTCTCCTTCGCTCTCTTTGCCCTCCCCTTCGCGCTCGGCTCCTGGCCCGCGGGCTGGCTCGCGGACCGCGTCGACAACCGCTGGCTGATCGTCGCCAGCTCGGTGGCGGGAGGCGCCTTCGCCCTCGTCTACCCCTTCCTCCCCACCCCCTTCTGGCTCATCGTCCTGGGCGTCTTCGAGGGCGTCCTCACCGTCACCGGGGCGCCGGCCCGGCTGGCCCTGCTCTCCCGCCAGGTCCTTCCCCACCAGATGGGGGCGGTCCAGGGACTCTACGGGTCGGTCCAGGTGGGTGCCTCGGCGGCCTCCGCCCTCGTCGCCGGCGCGCTCTTCAGCCTCAACCTGGTGCTCCCCTTCGTCGTCATCGCGGCCAGCATGTGGGTCTCCGCACTGGCCCTGCTGCCGCTCTGGATGGGAGTCGACGGCCGGCCCCGGAGGTCGTCGGGGCCGCTGCCGGAGGCGAGCCTCAGCGGCCCTCCCTGAGCTGGGGCGCGATCATGGGGAGGTGGACCACCCGCCCGCCCCCTTCATCGGCACCGGTTGGCTGCGCCAGCACCTGCTCGACCCGGACCTGGCCGTCCTCGACGTGCGCTGGTCCCTCGCCGGCGGCGCCGACCACGACGCCTACCTCTCCGGGCACGTCCCGGGGGCGCGCTTCGTGGACCTGGACCGGGAGCTGGCCGGACCGCCGGGTCCCGGCGGCAGGCACCCCCTGCCCGATCCGGGGAGCTTTGCCGAGGCCATGCGCCGAGCCGGCGTGGGCGCCCGCGGAAGGGTCGTCTGCTACGACGCCGGCACCGCCGCGGCGGCTCGCGCCTGGTGGCTGCTCCGGGCCGCGGGACACCCCGGGGCCATGGTCCTCGATGGGGGCTTCGAGGCCTGGCGAAGGGGCGGCGGCGAGATCGAGGCGGGACCGGGACCCGGGGTCGGCAGCGGTGACTTCCAGGCCCAGGCCTTCGCGGGCCAGGTCAGCGCCGACCAGCTGGCCCGGCTCATCCGGGGCGGGCGCCTGGCCCTGGACGCTCGGGCCGCCGATCGCTTCCGGGGCCAGCCCTCTCCCCTCGACCCGCGCCCGGGGCACGTCCCCGGCGCCGGCAGCCTGCCCTGGACGGACCTCTACCGAGAGGGGCGCGTGCTGGACCCGGAGAGCGTCCGGCGCCGGCTCGGGGAGCTCGGCGAGCGCCCGCCGGCGGCCGCCTACTGCGGCTCGGGGGTGACCGCCTGCGCCCTCATCCTGGCCCTCGAGTCCTCCGGCCTGGACCCGGTGCTGCTCTACCCCGGCTCCTGGAGCGAGTGGGCCCAGGACCCGGCGCGCACGGTGGAGCTGGGCGACTAGCCGGGGTCGCGCCGGACCACCTTGTAGGCGGTCGCCTGCTGGACCGGCCGCATCACGATCTGGTCCAGGTCCACGTGCCCGGGCCGGGTGGCGGCGAAGGCCACCACGTCCGCCACGTCCTCGGCGGTGAGGGCGGTCACGCCCCGGTAGACGGCGGCGGCCCGCTCCCGGTCCCCGTCGAACCGGTTGAGGGAGAAGTCGGTCTCCACCATGCCCGGGCAGATCTCCGTGACCCGCACCGGGGAACCCGCCAGCTCCAGGCGCAGGGTCTGGCTGAGGGCGTGCACGGCGTGCTTGACGCTGGTGTAGCCAGCGCCGCCCTCGTAGACCTCGATGCCGGCGGTGGAGGAGATGTTGACCACGTGGCCGGCGGGCGCCCGGAGCAACGCCGGCAGCAGCGCCCGCGTCATCTGCATCAGGCCCAGGACGTTGACCTCCCACATCCAGCGCCAGCCGTCGCTGCTGGCATCCTCGATGCGGTCCGCACCCTTGGCTCCGCCGGCGTTGTTCACCAGCAGGTCCACCACCCGGAGCCCGGAGCAGAAGCGGGCCACGCTCTCGGGATCGGCCACGTCCAGGGGGCGAGCCTCGGCCCCCAGCTCCTCTGCCAGCTGGGCCACCAGAGCCTCGCGGCGGGCGCCGAGGAGCAGTCCGAAGCCCTCCGCCGCCAACCGGCGGGCGATGGCGGCCCCGATCCCGGCACTGGCCCCTGTGACCACGGCCAGGGGCCTGGGCGCGGGCGTCGGATCGGACGATGGGACCATCCTCACCTCCTCCAGCTGGCTCCTTCCCGACCAGCCAAGGTTCAGCCTCCCCCCAGTTCCCGGTCAAGGTCGTCGGGGCTGCTGACCGGCCGGCGGCAGGCGAAGTCCCGGCACACGTAGGCGGTGGCACGCCCCTGCAGCAGGGATCGCCCCAGCCCCAGCGGCGGGCCGCTGGCGCCCCCCTGCTCCCCGGGCCGGTACCGGGCCACGCCGACCACCAGCTCGGGCCGGTAGCGCTGCCGCGCCCGCCGGAGCAGGCGGCGGTGGGAGGCGTGGGCGGGCAGGACCAGGGCCAGTTCCACGGGTCCCCGCTCGACCGCCGACATGACCTGGAGCAGGGCGCCGAAGCTGATCGGCGCCCGTGCCGCCGCCTCCGAGAGAGCGGACAGGTGGGCCCCGCAGCGCTCCTCCCAGGAGCGGTCGCCGGTGAGCGCGAAGAGGCGGAGACAGAGCTCCGCTATCAGCGAGCTCCCCGAGGGCAGCGCACCGTCCTCCAGGGTGCGGGGGCGGGAGCCGAGGTTGGGGTCGTGCCCGGGCGGGGTGTCGAACCAGCCCGGGCCGTCGGCGTCGGCGTAGTCGGCCTGGGCCCGCCGGCCGAGCTCCAGCGCCCACTCGAACCAGCTGACCTGACCCGTCGCCTCGTGCAGGGCGAGGGCGGCCAGGCCGAGGGAGGCGAGATCGTCGAGCTGGGCCACGAAACGGGCCCGACCGCTCTCGACCAGGTGGCCCACGCCGGAGCGATCCGCGGCCGAGGCGCGGATGAGCTCGGCCGCGCGGGTGGCGGCGTGGAGGTAGCGCCGGTCGTCGGCGGCCACCCCCAGCTCGGCCAGGGCCCGGATGGCGAGGCCGTTCCAGCCCACGATCACCTTCTCGTCCCGGGCCGGCGCCGGACGCCCCCGGCGCCGGGCCGCCAGCTCGCCGGCCACGCGCTCCCGCTGCCGCCGGCGCGGCTCGGTCTCCTGGGAGTCGTCAGAGAAGCTGCCCCCGCCGCGCAGCACCCAGCCGCCGCCCTCGACCAGCGCGTCTCCGGGGCCGCCGAAGAGGTCCAGCGCCAGCGCTGCCCGTTCGGGACCCAGGGTGGCGACCAGCTCCGGCTCCCGCCAGACGTAGGTGGCGCCCTCCCCCGCCTCGGTGTCGGCGTCGAGGCTGGCGGCGAAGCCACCGCCGTCCAGCTCCATCCGTCGGAGCAGGAAGTCGGCCGTGGTCCGGGCCAGGCCGAGGTACCAGGCCCGCCCCCGCGCCTGCCAGGCGTGGAGGTAGAGGCGGATCAGCTGGGCCTGGTCGTAGAGCATCTTCTCGAAGTGCGGGACTGCCCACCGCCGGTCCACCGCGTAGCGGTGGAAGCCGCCCTCGAGCTGGTCCAGGATGCCCCCCTCGGCCATGCCCAGGAGCGCCCCCTCGACCACCTCCCAGGCGGCCTCGGAATCCTCCTCTCCGGCCACGCCACGGGCCAGCAGGAACTCCAGCGCGGCGCACTGGGGGAACTTGGGGGCGCTCCCGAAGCCCCCGTAGGCGGGATCGGCCAGCTCGACCAGCTCCGAGCTCGCGGCCCGCAGACAAGGCCCGAGGCCGGCCAGACCTGCGCCGGCGCCCAGGGCCTGGGGGAGGAGGGCCTGGCTCAGGCGCCCGGCGGCCTCCACCACCTCGGCCCGGCGCTCGCGGTAGGCGGCGGCCAGGGCGGTCAGGAGTCGGGGAAAGGCGGGCAGTCCGGGGCGCTCCTCGGGCGGGAAGTAGGTGCCAGCGAAGAAGGGGCGTCCATCCGGGAGCAGGAACATGGTCATGGGCCAGCCCCCGGATCCGGTCAGGGCCTGGAGCGCCTCCATGTAGACCCGGTCGACATCCGGTCGCTCCTCGCGGTCCACCTTGATGCTGACGAAGAGGCGGTTCTGGAGCTCGGCGATGCCGGGGTCCTCGAAGCACTCGTGGGCCATGACGTGGCACCAGTGGCAGGAGGAGTAGCCGACGCTGAGCAGGACCGGTCGGTCCAGGCTGCGGGCGCGCGCGAACGCCTCCTCTCCCCAGGGGAACCAGTCCACCGGGTTGTCCCGGTGCTGGAGCAGGTAGGGGCTGGTCTCGCCGGCCAGCCGGTTCACCGGGCGCGCGCCAGGGGAGCGGGCGATCCGGTGGCCGCCGCTCCGGCTGAGACAATCACGGCGTGGCCCAGCGTGGACCGGAGCTGCCCCCGCTCGCGCTGCGCGCGGGCCTCAACGCCACCGCCAGCCTGGTCCAGGCCCTGGGGCGCCACCGCTACCGGCTCTCAGACGCCATCTCCAACGCCATCTTCGTCCTCGACCCGGTGGTGCGGCGGACCGTGATCCGTAACTTCCGCGCCGCCTTCCCCGCGCTGACGGCCCGCCAGGCCAGGAGGCTGGCCGGGCGCAGCTTCCGGGAGTACGGGCGAACGTCCATCGACTTCCTCTACGTCCACCACCTGGACCGGGCGCGGATCGTGCCCCAGCTCCACCTGGTCGGCGGCGAGGCCGAGGTCCTCAGCCGCTACCGCTCCGGGCAGCCGGGCATCCTGCTCGTCATCCACCACGGGAGCTGGGACGTCCCCTCGACCCTGGCGGCGGTGCACGGGGTCGAGCTGACGGCGGTGATGGCCGACGAGGGGAACCCAGCCCTGACCGGGCTCGTGATCTGGGCGCGGGCCGAGCTCGGGGTCCGGGCGGTGCCCGCGTCGCACTCGCTCCGCACCCTGATGCGCCAGCTCCGCGCCGGCAAGTGGCTGGCCCTGCTGATCGACATGCCGGGGGACACGCCAGCCGTCGAGCTCCCCTTCCTCGGGCACCGGGCCCGCTTCTCGTCGGCGGCCGCGGTGCTGGCGGCGCGCACGGGAGCGCCCCTGGTTCCGGCCGTCTGCGTCCGCCGCCCGGCCGGCGGCTACCTGGTCGAGCTGCACCCGGCGATCGAGGTGGAGCCGGGGGATGAGCCGGGACCGGTGATGGCGCGGGCCCTGCCGGTCTTTGAGGCGGCGGTGAGACGCTGGCCGGAGCAGTGGTATCCCTTCTCGCCGGACCGCTTCAGTGACCTGGGACCCGGCTGAGCCGGGGAGCGCCCGGGGGCTGAGGCTGGCCTGGTTCGGCCATGCCGTGGGGGCACGGGCGGACGGCCTCACGACCTACTCGGACGAGGTCGTGCGCGGCCTCCGGGAGCGGGGCGCCGAGGTCTGGTTCCACCACGCCGAGCGGGACGGGCGTGGCGTGCCCGTGGACGAGGCCCACCGGGTGGGCTGGCCGACCCTGCGCTTCAAGACCGTGACCCTGGCCCTCCCCGGCTACCGGCGCCAGACCAGGCGCTGGCTCGAGCGCCACCAGCTTGACCTGGTCCACGCCTCTCTCAGCTTCACCCTGGCGGACGGCTGGTTGGGGGAGGCGGCCGCCGCCCGGGGCCTGGCCACGGTGGCGACCTTCCACCTCCCCTTCGGGCGGAGCGGCAGCGGACGGGCCCGCGTGATGCACCAGCTGCACCGCTTCTGGGCCCGGCGGCTCGGCGCGTACCAGCGCGTGATCGTCTTCTCCCAGGAGCACCGCGAGCGGCTGGCCGGCGCCGGCGCCGACCCGGGCAGGATCGAGGTGCTGCCCAACGCCGTCGACACCGAGCGCTTCCGCCCCGGCGACTCGGAGCTGCGCCGGGAACGGCTGGCAGGCGCCGGGCTGGTGCTCGGATACCTGGGCCGGATGGACCCGGAGAAGGGCGTCGGCGAGCTCATCGAGGGCTTCGAGGAGGCTGGCCTGGGGAGATCCGGCCGGCTCCTGCTGGCGGGCAGCGGGAGCGAGACGGCGCGGGTGGAGCGGGCCGCCCGGCGGGACCCGCGCGTGCTCTTCCTCGGCCCCCTGCTCGGGCCCCGGCAGCGCGTCGACTTCTGGCGCGCCGTCGACGTCTTCTGCCTGCCCTCCAGCGCCGAGGGGCTCTCCCTCTCCTTGCTGGAGGCGATGGCCAGCGGCTGCGCCGTGGCGGCGACCCCGGCGGGCGGCGCTGCCGAGCTCGGGGAAGCCGTCCTGCGGCTCGACCCGGGCCGGCTGACCGCCTCCATCAGCGGGCTGCTGGGTGAGCTGGCAGCCGACCCGGAGCGGGCGCGCCGAGCGGGTGCTTTGGCACGTCAGGAGGCGGTGAGTCATCATGGCATGACGGCCATGCTCACTCGGCTGCTGGGGATCTACCGGACGTGCCTTGCCGGGCAGTCCTGAACCCCGGCACCGGCCGCCGGGTGCGGATCCGCCGCAGAGGACGGTGGAGGGAGAGCACTTGCGGCGCTGGAGAGCGGCAACGGTAGGCCGGGGTCGGGAGCCCGGGCCTGAGCGGGGCCGGCGCGGGTGAGCGGCGCGGCCCAGACCGCCCTCGTCGTCGACAGCGGAGCCTGCCTGCGGCCGTCGCTGGGCGAGGCTCGCTGGGTCAACGTGGTTCCCATGTCGATCGAGATCGACGGACACACCCTCCGCGACGGGCTCGACATCACCAGCGAGGAGCTGTACCGGCAGCTGGAGGGGTCGGGACCACTGCCCACCAGCAGCTCACCGTCACCGGGTGACTACCTGCGCTCGTTCCGGCAGGTCGAGGCGGGACAGATCCTCTGCCTCACCATCCCCGACCGCTTCTCCATGATGGGCCGCTCCGCCCGCGTCGCCGCCGAGATGCTGCGCAGCGAGCAGGCGGAGAAGAGGGTCCGGATCCTCGACACCGGCACCGCAGCCGGTGGCTACACCCTGGTGGCGGAGGCGGCGGCCAGGGCCTGCGGCGCCGGCCTCGACCTGGAGCGGGCTGCCGCTTACACGCGCCAGGTGGCGGCCACGGCCCGGGTCATCGCCGCCCTGGAGACGATGCGCTTCCTGGTCCGGAGCGGCCGGGTCCCGGCCCTCGCCGGCCGCGGCGGCGACCTGCTGCACGTCCGCCCCCTCTTCGCGTTCGCGGGCGGGGACGTCCGCCGCCTGGGCCTGGTGCGGGGCACCAGGCGTGCCCTCCGCTCGGTGGCCGAGACGCTCCGGGAGCAGGTGCCGAAGGAGCAGGGGCAGCGGCTGGCGGTCTTCTGCGGCAGCGCCCCCGGGCCCACCGGGGAGCTGGTCGCCCACTTGAAGGAACTCTTCGATGGTGCCAGCGTGGAGCGCCTCAACCTGACCCCGGTGATCGCGCTTCACACCGGTCCCGGACTGATCGGAGCCGCCGCCGTGGCCGACCTGCCCCTGGAGGATTGATGGCCGGCTCGCTCTGGCCCACGGCCAACCCGATGGCCGTGGTCGGGCTCTGGGCGGGGGCCTACCTGGTGGGGGGGATCCCAGTCGGCTGGCTGGTGGGACGGCTGGCCGGCGTCGACCTGAGGGAGGTGGGCACGGGCAAGATCGGCACCAGCAACCTCTTCCACAGCGTGGGCCTGGTGCCGGCGGCGGTGGTGGGGCCGCTGCAGTTCGGCCAGGGGCTGGTCGCACCCCTCCTGGCCGTGCTGCTGCAGGCCCCCGGCTGGGTCGTGGCCGGGGCCGGGCTTCTGGCCGTGGTGGGCAACGGCTGGCCCATCTACCTCCAGTACAACGGGGGCCGCGGGGTCGCCAGCGCCACCGGGGCGGTGGCCGCCTGGTCCTGGCCGGGACTGATCTTCGTGGTGGCGCTGGTCCTGCTGGGCGGCCTCCTCCGCAAGAGCGCTCCGGGGGTG
>JASHRA010000199.1 GCA_030038765.1 Candidatus Dormiibacterota bacterium
CTCGCCGATCTCCGCCATCTGGGTGCGGGCCATCTCCGGGTAGGCCTCGTAGTCGAGGTAGGGCACGGGGTGGCCCTGGTCGGGGTCGCGCACCAGCCCGACGAAGCTGGCCAGGGCCCCGATCCCGGACCGCTCCATGAGCGCGGCCAGCCGCTCCGTGTCGATCGGCTCCGGCCCCAGCCTCACCTCCACCGGCGCCGTCAGCAGGCCGCTGCCGCCCGAGACCGGGGGCAGGAAGGCGAGCTCGTCGCCGGGTCTCACCGCGTGCCCCCACTCGGTCCAGACCAGGTTCAGGGCGGGCCGGACCGAGGGGCGCAGCGGGGCCAGCTTGGGGTGCAGCTCGCAGAGCCGGTCCCAGCAGGCCTCGACCGAGGTCTCGCCGCTCACCTCGAGGCTCAGCTCGGAGATCCCGGCCAGCTCCCGCAGGGTGGCGAAGATGCGCACCCGGACCGACGCCGTGGCCACCTGGCGAATCTACCAAGCGGCGCCGGTCAGCGGCGGAAGATGTCTCGCTGGGGGTCGCGCAGGAGCGGCGCCGAGCCCTGCTCCGGGCCGCTCCAGCTGAGCCCCCGGACCACCGCCAGGGGCAGCTGGTCGACCTTGCCCATCACCAGCTCCCCGATGGAGGCGATCTCGTCGGCGGAGCCGATGGTGGAGGCGTGCAGCTCGTAGCCGAGCGCGTCCCTGAGGCCGCGGTGGTCGCTGAGGGCGGGCAGGCCGGCGACGCCGATGGCCACGTTCACCGCTCCCTCGCGGAAGGGGCGCCCGAAGGTGTCCGAGAGGACCACGCCCAGCGGGCCCCCGCCCGCCAGCGGCAGCCAGGCGGAGCGCAGCCGGCGGGCGGAGGCGTCGGGGTCGCGCGGCAGCAGGGTCACCATCTCGCCGCCGCCGACGTTGCTGCGGTCCACGCCGGCGTTGGCGCAGACCAGCCCGTGGTGGGTCTCCGTGACCAGCACCCCGGCCTCGGCCCGGACCACGCGCGTGCTCTCGGCGAGGATGGCCTGCACCATCCTCGGGTCCTGGCCGAGTCGGGCGGCCAGGCTGAGGGCCTCGGGGCCAGGGGGGAAGTGGTCCAGCGGGAAGAGCTGGCCCTCCTCCTTGGAGACCACCTTGTGGGTCACCACGACCACGTCCCAGGGCCGCAGCCCGCCGGCCCGCTCCAGGGCGGAGGCGGCCAGCCGGGCCAGGTCGTCGCCGGGTCGGAGGTCGGGCAGGCCGGCCACGGCCCAGGCGCTGAGCCGGCCCGCCCGGACCAGGGGCCGCTCCCCCTCAGTCGGCCAGTCCACCGCCGTCCAGCTCCCCACCCGCGCCCGCCAGCTGGCGGGCCCAGCCCAGCACCGGGTGGGCCTTCCCGGCCGCCGAGGCCCGGGGCGGCAGCAGGTCCTCGGGCCGGTCGATGTCCCAGGCCAGGCCGGCGATCCGGACCGCCTCGAAGCCCAGGCCCCGGGCCCTGGCCCACTCGCGGTGGCGGCGGTGGGAGTCGGGGCCGAAGCTGAAGGGGTCGAGGTCGGCCGGGCAGAGGACCATGCCGTTGGTGCCGGTGCCGCCCTGGTCCGGGAACAGGGTCATCGAGCCCGGCGCCTGGCGCCGCGCCAGGCGCAGCACCCGGGAGAGGTCCGCCACCGTGACCGAGGGGAGGTCGGCGGCCACGGTGGCGAGCTGGGTCGCCCCTCGCTCCAGGGCCCAGACCTGCCCCGCCCGCACCGCCGCGCTCTGGCCCGCCCCGGCCTCGGCGATGCTGCCCACCCCGAGGCGGAGGCAGAGCTGGTCGATGAGCGGGTCGCCGCCCACCACCACCACCTGCTGCGGCGGCCAGCTCTGGGCCGCGCAGCGCACCGTCCGCGAGGCCAGCGAGCGGGCCAGCAGCTGCCGCACCCCGGCCGGGAGCTCCCGGCTGAGGCGCTGCTTGCCCCCCACCAGCGGCTTCACCGGCAGCACCAGGAAGGGCCGGGACGGCGATGCGCTCACGCCCGCGCCGCCTCCGCCGGGGCGCCCTCCCCCACCGCCTCCAGGGTGGCCCGGGCCAGCGCCTCGCGGGCCGCCTGGTCGACCATCATGGTGTCGCAGAGGTGGGGGCGGAGGCCCAGCGACTCCACCTCCGGCGCCAGCGCCTGGTCGCGCCGGTCCAGCACCAGGTGCTGGACCAGGTCCTGGTAGAGCCGGGCCACCCCGAGCGCGGTCCCGGGCAGCCGAAGGTTCTCCAGCATGGGCACGGCCGGCCCCTTGATCGCCGCTCCCGCCACGATCGGGCTCACCGCCACCGCCAGTGGCACCGCCTGGAGCTCCGAGCGCAGGCGGGGCAGGGCCAGGATGGGCCCGATCGAGATCACCGGGTTGCTGGGCGCGATCACCAGCAGGTCGGCCGCCAGGATCGCCTCCCGGACCCCGGGGGCGGGCCGGGCCCGCTCCAGCCCGCGGTACTCGATGCGCGCGATCGGGGGCCGGCACTCCTCCCGGACCATGTACTCCTGCAGGTGGAGGTCGCGTCCGTCCCGGGTGATGACCCGGGTCGTCACCTGCTGGTCGCTCATGGGCAGGAGGGTGAAGCCCAGCCCGAGCCGCTCCGCCATCCGGGCCGTCACCTCCGAGAGGGGGCGGCCGCGGCGCAGCTGCTCGGTGCGCCAGACGTGGGTGGCGAGGTCGCGGTCGCCGAGCTGGAACCAGGTCTCGGCGCCCAGCCGGGAGAACTGCCCGGCCGCCTCCCAGGTCTCCCCCCGGAGGCCCCAGCCCCGCTCCCAGTCGCCCAGCCCGGAGAGGCTGTAGGTGACGGTGTCCAGGTCCGGGCTGACGTGCAGCCCGTGCACCTCGAAGTCGTCGCCGGTGTTGCCGACGACGGTGAGCTCGGCCCCGGGCGCGACGGCGCGAAGCCCGGCCAGGAAGCGGGCGGCGCCCACGCCGCCGGCCAGCACCAGGATGCGGA
>JASHRA010000200.1 GCA_030038765.1 Candidatus Dormiibacterota bacterium
GAGAACCGCCTCGGCGAGCCGGCCGCCAACCCCTACCTGTACATGGCGGCCAACGTGGCGGCCGGTCTGGACGGCATCCAGCGCCAGCTCCGGCCACCGGCCATGGTCGAGTCCGACCCCTACGCCGAGGAGGCGCCGCCGCTGCCAGCCAACCTGGGCGAGGCGGTCGAGGCGCTCGACCGCGACCCCTTCTTCCGCCAGGCCCTGGGGCCGGAGATCGTCGACTACGTGGTGATGCTGAAGCGCTTCGAGTACAAGCGCTACCTGGACGAGGCGGGAGCCGCCGCCGACTCCAGCGACGTCACCGAGTGGGAGCAGGACGAGTACTTCGAGTTCTTCTAGGGCGGCGGCAGCGGGACTGAGGAGCGAGCAGCGTGCGCGGGGTCGTCTTCTCCGGCCCTGAGCGGCCCCTGGAGCTGGCCGAGCTGGAGCTGGCCCCGCCCCGCCCGGGAGAGGTCCTGGTCCGCATCGCCGCCGCCGGCGTCTGCCGCAGCGACCTGCACTCCCGCCAGGGGGACTGGCCCCGGCGCACGCCCCTGGTCATGGGTCACGAGGGGGCGGGGACGGTCATCGAGGTCGGCGCCGAGGTCAGCGGGCTGGCCCCCGGGGACCACGTGGTGCTCTCCTGGCAGCCGGCCTGCGGGCGCTGCCGGCCATGCCTCCTGGGCCTGCCCCAGCGCTGCCAGCTGATGGCCTCCCTGGTCGCCCCCCAGGGCGTCCTCTACGACGGCACCTCCCGGCTCAGCCGTCGGGGGGAGACCGTCTACCACTACTCCGGCGTCTCCTCCTTCGCCGAGGAGGCGGTGGTGCCCGCGACCGGCGCCATCGCCGTCCCCGCCGATGTCCCCCTCAGCAGCGCCGCCCTGATCGGCTGCTGCGTCAGCACCGGGGTGGGCGCCGTGCTCTGGACGGCTCGGGTGGAGGAGGGAGCCACCGTGGCCGTGGTCGGCTGCGGCGCCGTGGGCCTCAGCGCGGTAGAGGGGGCGGTCCTCGCCAGTGCGGCCCGGATCATCGCCATCGACCCCCTGGAGCAGAAGCTCCAGCTGGCCCGGGAGCTGGGAGCGACGGACGCCCTGGCCGCCCGCAGCACCGAGGCGGTGGGGCAGGTGCGGGAGCTGACCCGGGGCGGCGCCGACTACGTCTTCGACTGCATCGGCCTCTCGGAAACGGTCTCCGACTCCATCCGCATGCTGGCCGTGGGCGGGACGGCGGTGCTGGTGGGGCTGCCCGCGGTGGGCCAGGAGGCCCACTTCAGCCCGCTGGAGGTGGGGGAGTCGGAGCGCCGCATCGTCGGCTCCTACTACGGGAGCTGCCGGCCCGCCGTCCACTTCCCCTACCTGGCCGAGCTCTATCTACAGGGCCGTCTCCGCATCGACCAGCTGGTGACCCGCAGGCGGCCCCTGGAGGAGGCCGAGGCCGCCCTCGACGACCTGGAGCGGGGGCGGGAGATCAAGACGGTGCTGGAGCCGGGTGCAGCCCGCCGGGCCTAGGCCGGGGCTTGCCCGTGGGAGCATCGCCGGGGAGCGTCCCCGTCAGAGGGCGGCGCGTCACCCGATGCCCGGGCTCGGCGACGCGCCCACCGGAACCCACGGTCGCCCGCTGCCTCCCGCTTGAACCAGAGGCGGACGCTGTGGCCCAGCCAGATGAGCGTCGCAGGCGGCGACACCGTCGTCTCTCGCCTCCCACCTCAGCTGCCGCTCTCGATGGCGATGAGTGCCGAGCTCCGGCACTCCCCCCTCCGGCGTCCTGGCCTGACCCCCTGGCGCTCATGTCACGGGCGTCCCCGGCTGTCTCGTCTCGGCTCTGAGCGTCAGCGTTCGTGCGTCAGCGGGGTGATGGTCGTGCGGGTATTCGTGGCAGGCGGCTCGGGAGTCGTGGGGCGCCACCTGGTGTCCCAGCTGGTGGCCCGTGGCCACCAGGTGACGGCGTCGACGACGAGCTCGGCCAAGCTGGGGCGGCTCCAGGAACAGGGCGCGGAGGCGGTGCTGATGGATGGGCTGGACGCGGCTGCGGTGGGTGAGGCCGTGGCCAGGGCTCACCCGGACGCGATCGTGAACGAGATGACGGCCCTCTCGGAGGCACACGCGGGCAAGCCCAACATGCGCCGACCGGAGCGCTACTTCGCGATCACCGGCCGGCTGCGCAGTGACGGAACCGACCACCTGCTGGCCGCGGCGGAGGCGACGGGTGTCTCCCACATGGTGGCGCAGAGCGGAGCGCTCTTCAACCTGACCCGCCAGGGCGGGCCGGTCAAGACCGAGCAGGACCCGCTGGAGGTGCCGGTCGGGATGAAGGAGATCAGCCATCTCGAGGAGGTGGTCGTCAAGGCCGGCGGCGCCGTCCTGCGCTACGGCACGCTGTATGGCCCAGGGACCAGTGACGACCAGGCGAGGTTCGTGCGGAAGCGGATGTTCCCGCTGGTTGGCGGGGGCGCCGGGCAGCTCTCGTTCGTGCATGTCGAGGACGCCGCGACCGCCACCGTCCTGGCCATCGAGGAGAGGGCCAGGGGCGTCTTCAACATCGTCGACGACGAGCCGGCCACGGCCCGCGAGTGGCTGCCGTACATGGCCGAGTGCATGGGCGCCAGACCGCCGCGGCGAGTGCCTGCCTGGGTGGCTCGGCTGCTGGCGGGCGAGATGGTGGTGGCGATGATGACCGAGGGTCACGGCTTCTCCAACAGCAAGGCCAAGGCCGTGCTGGGCTGGGAGCTGCGCTACCCGTCGTGGCGCCAGGGCTTCAGGCACGAGTACGCATGACCCGATCCCAGGAGTTCGAGGATCTGCGGCCGCTCCTGTTCGCAATTGCGTACCGCATCCTGGGCAGTGTCAGCGAGGCCGAAGACGCCGTGCAAGAGACCTGGATGCGCTATGACGCCGCCGGGGCCAGGCCCGTGTCCGCCAAGGCGTTCCTGTCGGCCACGGTGACCCGGATCTCGATCGACGTGTTGCGCTCCGCGCGCGTGCGACGGGAGAGCTACGTGGGATCGTGGTTCCCCGAGCCCCTGATCGATGACCCCTATGAGGATCCTCAACGCTACGCGGAGCTGGCCGAGTCGGTCTCGATGGCCGCCCTGGTGCTGCTAGAGCGGCTGTCCCCACTGGAGCGCGCGGTCTTCGTGCTGCGGGAGGTGTTCGGGTTCGACTTCGCAGAGGTCGCCTCGGCGGTGGGGCGCTCGGAGGCGGCGTGCCGTCAGCTGGCGCTGCGCGCCCGGCGCCACGTGCAGGCCGGACGGCCTCGCTTCGAGGCGGACCGCAAGCTGCGCGATGCGCTGGCGGCGCGGTTCTTCGAGGCGCTGGAGAGCGGTGATGTCGACGGACTGCGCGAGCTGCTGGCGGCGGACGTAGAGCTGGCCGCGGACGGCGGCGGCAAGGCCCCCGCGCTGACCCGCGGCCTGTCCGGGGCCGAGAAGGTGGCTCGTGCGCTCGGCTCGGTCCCCCGGCTCCTGGAGTCGATCGGGGTCACGGTCGAGCCGCACCTGGTCAACTTCCAGCCCGGCGCGATCTTCTCCAATCGCGATCACGAGGTGCTCTTCACGTTGACCCTCGACATCGTCGACGGGAAGGTCCAGACGATCCGCTCCGTGAACAACCCTGACAAGCTCGCCCACCTCGGCCCGGTGGCAGACACTTGGGCCGTCCTCCGGGCGGCCACCCGGGCACGACACGCTGGACACCCCGCCCCACCGCAACAAGGGAGCGACCGGTGAGAGCTCGGGGGCGGAGGCCGAGGGACCGCTGACGCCACCACCTGGTCGGCGAAGCGCAGAATCCCCCGGTGCCCGAGCGGAACTCGTACGCGGGTCCTGGGGAATGGATAAGGGCGGGTCTCGGATCGGCGCAGCGCGGCCTCGTCGCGTCGGTGGTCCCTCCCGTCTTCGCCGCCTATGCCAGATTGCTCCACCCCTTCGCGAGCCGCGTCGGGGACTCCGGTGAGCTTGCCTGGAGAGAGGTAGCGGCCGACACCGACCTGCGGATCGGCCCCGGAACCTCGTTCCTGGCCGTGGCTCTAGCGGGCGACCTCCGGTCGCCCCCGGGACCGCTCGTCCTGGCCCCGTCCCAGGGCTCCCTCCCAGCGTCCTGCATCGGGCCGCTGACCCGGGTGCTCGGCTCGCTCAGCGCGGAGCCCGAGGATTGCCGTTTCGGGCTCTGGGATGGCTACGGCTGGGCGACAGAGGCGTCGCTCTCGGTGCTGCTCCCGGCCGGCGCCGGACACCGTCCCGGTCTGGAAGCGCCCGGACGCGACTACATCGTCTTCCGGGGCGGGCTGGACCAGCCCGCCCGCCTCGAAGCTGGCGCCCGACAGACCCCGAACCTGTGGTGGTCCAGCGACAGGAGCTGGCTGGTGGCCACCGACATCGACCTGGAGTCGACTTACATCGGCGGCTCACGGGACCTGGTGGAGGTCCTGCGGGGAGAGCCCGGACTGGAGGTGCTGGCGGTCAGTCCCGGTGACCCGCTGGTGGACGACCTGGAGGGCCCCGTCGCCGACCGACTCCGGGCCGCCGTCGAGACGGTTGTGGGAGGGGGCCGGGCCCGGGTCCGGACCCGCTACGGTACCGTGGAGGGCTGGCTGGAGGGCGGCCAGCAGGGCCGGATGCGGACGCGGTACGTCTCCGCCCTCAGCCCCCACCGAGGCGACTCCTCGGCGGCGGCAGGCGAGACCG
>JASHRA010000004.1 GCA_030038765.1 Candidatus Dormiibacterota bacterium
GAGACCGGCCTTGCCGGCGCGGGCGGGGCCGGGGCAGCGCTGGCCGCCGGGAGCGGAGGCGCCGTGGGGGTGGGATCCACCGGGGGCCCGGCCAAGCGCAGCAGCGGGGTGCCGACCGGGACCCGGGCGCCCGCGGCCACCAGGATCTCCTCGACCCGCCCCGCGGACGGAGAAGGGATCTCGACAGTGGCCTTGTCGGTGCCCACCACCAGCAGCACCTGGTCCTGGGCCACCTCGTCGCCGGCCGCGACCCGCCACTCCACCAGCTCCCCCTCGGTGATCCCCTCGCCCAGGTCCGGGAGCAGGAAGGCAGGCACCGTCAGTAGTCCAGCATGACCTGGGCGGCGGCCAGGACACGCTCCACCGAGGGCAGGGCGTCGTCCTCGTTCTGGAAGAGCGGGAAGGGCATGTTCATGCCGGTCACCCGCAGCGTCGGGGCGAGCAGCCGGTCGGCCACCTCCTCCTGGAGCAGCGCCGCCACCTCGGCCCCCAGCCCGCAGTGGCGCGGGGCCTCGTGGACGACCAGCACGCGACCCGTCTCCTCGGCCGCGGCCAGGAGGCTCTCGCGGTCCAGGGGATAGAGGCTGCGCAGGTCCAGGACCCTGGCCGAGCAGCCGGCGGCCTCGAGCCGCGTGGCCGCCGCCAGGGCCAGCTCCACCATGGCCCCGTAGGCGACCAGGGTGAGGTCGTCGCCATCGCGGACCACCGCCGCCCGGTCCAGCTCGGTGGGCCCGAAGCGCTCCGGGACCGGGCTCCTCCCGCGGCGGTAGATCCGCTTGGGCTCGAGGAAGACGACCGGGTCGCCGCAGCCCTGGGCGGAGACCAGCAGGCGCCCGGCCGAGACCGGGTCGGAGGGGACCACCACGCGCAGGCCGGGCACGTGGCCGAAGAGGGTCTCCGGGGAGTCGGAATGGAGCTCCGGGGCCCGGGTGCCGCCGCCGTAAGGGACGCGCACCACGAGGCGCAGGCCGTAGTGGCCCCCGGTGCGCCAGCGGAAGCGGCCGACATGGCTCACCAGCTGCTCGAAGGCGGGGTAGGAGAAGGCGTCGAACTGGATCTCGACGACGGGGTGGAGCCCCGCCAGGCAGAGGCCGAGGGCGGCGCCGACGAACCCGGCCTCGCCCAGGGGGGTGTCGAAGACACGATCGGGCCCGAAGCGGGCCTCGAGGCCCGCGGTGGCCCGGAAGACGCCCCCGTTGGCGCCGATGTCCTCACCCAGCAGCAGGGCCTGGGGGTCGTCCTCCAGGATCTGGCCCAGCGCGCGGTCGACCGCCTCGACCAGGTTGAGCTCCTGGGTCGCCTGGGGCGCGGTCACCTCACTCACCGGCGGCGGCCCAGGAGGGCTCGCGCAGGTGGTCCGGGGAGAGGTCCCAGGGGGTGGACAGGTGGACCGTGTCCGCGATCTCCTCGAGCGTCACCCGCGGCGAGCGCTCCAGCTCCTCGGCCGCCGCCAGCAGCCGTGCGCTGGCGCGGCCCCGGATCTCCGCCAGCTCGCCGGCATCCGCCAGGCCGGCGCTGACCAGGCCCAGCTGGGCTCGGCCCAGGGGCTCCATCGGGGCCCAGAGGCGGTCGGCCGCGGGGCTCCGGTAGAGGGCGGGCTCGTCGGCCGTCCCGTGAGGGCCCAGACGGTAGCCGACGGCCTCGACCAGCGTCGGACCACCCCCGGATCGGGCGAGCTCCGCCGCCCGCCGGAGGACGCGGTGGCAGGCGAAGACGTCGAAGGCGTCGACGCGCAGCCCCGGCATGCCGTAGGCGGCCGCCTTCTCGGCCAGGCGCTGCACCCGTGTCTGGCGCCGCAGCGGGGTGCTGATCGCCCACTGGTTGTTGTTGACGAGGAAGATGACGGGCGAGCCGGTCACCGCCGCCAGGTTGCAGGCCTCGTGGAAGTCCCCTGCCGAGGTGGCGCCGTCGCCGGCGTATCCCAGCGCCACCCAGTCGGCGGAGCGCAGCCGCGCCCCCCAGGCGGCGCCGACCGCGTGGGGCAGGTTGGTGGCGACCGGAACGCACACCGGGGCCACCCGGTAGCGCATGACGTCGTGCCAGCCGCCGGGGTGGCCGCGCCACATGAGCAAGGGCACCAGCGGGGGACAGCCGCGCAGGGTCACGACGGCGGTCTGCCGGTAGGTGGGGAAGAGCCAGTCGCGCTCCTCCAGCGCCACCACGCTGGCGGTCTGGACCGCCTCCTCGCCATAGAAGGTCGGATACGTCCCGATCCGGCCCTGGCGCTGCAGGATCACCGCCCGATCGTCGAAGGCGCGCAGGCCGGCCATGCCCTCGAAGAGCCGCAGGCAGAGGTCGCGTCCGAGCTCCAGGAGCTGGCTGACCATAGCCTCGGGGTCGGCGCCCAGGATGGTCTCGACGCCATCCATGAGCTCCGCCCCGGGGGCTCCGGCGTCGGGGGTCCGAGGCGGGTAGGGTGGCGTTCCGCTCATCGGGACCTGGTGCCCAAAGCGCGGCTAACTCTAGCAACGGGGCGGCCCACGGCTCGCCGCTAGAGTTGGCACCGCTGCCGCCACGGGCCGGGGCCGGAGGAAGGTTTGGTTTGATCGGCGAGGACGGGCCCGGGAACGGGGCAGCGACCGGGCCGGGGCCGGGGAAGGCCCCTGGGCGGGGCGTGCTGCTCATGGCCTACGGCAGCCCTCGCCACCTGGGGGAGGTCGGGGCCTACTACACCCACATGCGGGGCGGCCACGCCCCCCGGCCGGAGGCCCTGGCGGAGCTGGAGTCCCGCTACCGGGCCATCGGTGGCGGCTCTCCCCTGCAGCAGATCACGAGGGAGCAGGCCGAGGCCCTGCAGCTCGAGCTGGAGCGCCGCGCCGGCGAGCGGTGGGTGGTGACCGTGGGCATGAAGCACTCGGCGCCCTTCATCGAGGACGCGGTGGCGGAGCTGGCGAGCCAAGGGGTGGGCCGCGTGGTCGGGCTGGTCCTCGCCCCCCACTACTCCACGATGAGCGTCGGCGAGTATGTGGAGAGGGCGCGGCAGGCCGCGGCCCGGAGCGGGGGCCCGGACGAGCTGAGCTTCGTCACCGACTGGCACCTCTCGCCCGGCTACGTGGCGTGGCTCGCCGCCCGCGTCCGCGAGGAGCTGGAGACCATCCCGGAGCCGCGGCGCCGTGGGGCCCTCGTCGTCTTCACGGCGCACTCCCTGCCCAGCCGCCTGCGGGAGCTGGGTGACCCCTATCCGGAGCAGCTGGCCGAGACCGGCGGGGCGGTGGCCCGGGTCCTCGAACTGCCCGCCTGGACCACAGCCTGGCAGAGCGTCTCCAACACCGGTGAGCCGTGGCTCGGACCGGCCCTCCTGGAGCTGGTGCGAGAGCGCGCTGCGTCCGGGGTCCAGGACTTCCTGATCTGTGCCTGCGGCTTCACCGCAGACCATCTGGAGATCCTCTACGACCTCGACCTCGAGGCCCGCCAGGAGGCGCTCCGCCTCGGGGTCTCGATCCGCCGCACCCGCATGCCCAACGCCGACCCCGGCTTTATCTCGGTGCTCGTCGACCTGGTCCTGGAAGAGGTGGCGGCGGCTCGCCGTTGAGCCCCCGTCCCGGCCGACTGGCGGTGGTCGGGGCCGGGGTCACCGGCCTGGCCGCGGCCCTGGAGCTGCTCCGCCTGGGAGGCGAGGGGGGCCAGCCAGTGGACCTCACCGTCGTCGAAGCGGAGCGGCGCGCGGGAGGAAAGGTCCTGGGCGCCCGGTTCGCCGGCCGCGAGGTGGACCTGGGCGCCGAGAGCCTGCTGGTGCGTGATGGCTCCCAAGAGCGACGCCTCTCCGCCCTCGGACTGGACCCCTTGGAGGTCAGGCCGGCCACCACCTCGGCCGCCATCTGGGACGGCCGCCGGATGCTGCGCCTCCCCGCCGAGACCGTCCTCGGCGTGCCCCTGCATCCCCTCCGGGGCGACGTTGTCCACGCCTTGGGGGCACTGGGGGCGCTGCGCGCCGCGGCGGAGCCGCTCCTGCCCCACCGCGGGGCGGAGCCCGATGGCCCGCTCGGCCGGGCCCTGGCCCTGCGGCTGGGCAAAGCGGTCGTGGCCCGCCTGGTGGACCCGCTCCTCGGGGGGATCTACGCTGGGCCCGCCGCCAAGCTCAGCGTGGGCGCCGTGGCGCCGCAGCTGCTGGGCGGCCTGCAGGCGCGTCGATCGCTGCTGTCCGAGCTCCGCGATCAGGCGGCCCAGCGCGGCCCGACGGGGCCCTCGGCGCACTTCGTCAGCTTCGTGGGCGGCCTCAGCCCACTGGTCGCGAGCCTCACAGCGCAGCTCCCGCCGGGCTGCCTCAGGCTGGGCACCGCCGCAGGTCCCCTGGAGGCGGTGGACGGCCGGCTCCGTCTCCCTCTGGAGGGCTCGGCCCCGCTAGAGCCGGACGGACTGGTCCTGGCGGTCCCGGCTCCCGTGGCGGCGACGCTCCTGAGCGCGGTCTCGGCGCCGCTGGCGGAGCTCCTGCGACAGCTCGACTACGCCTCCGTCGCGACCATCACCCTGGCCTACCCCGAGGGGGCCCTCTCCCGCGCCCTGGTGGGCAGTGGCTACCTGGTGCGGCACCGCCCCCGGGTGGTGACCGCCTGCACCTTCCTGGACCGCAAGTGGCCGGCGCTCAAGGTGCCGGGCCGGGTCCTGCTCCGTGCCTCGGTGGGGAGCGCCGGGGACGAGTGGGCGGTCAGCCTCGACGATGCCACGCTGGTGACCTCGGTTCACCGCGAGCTTCGCCAGCAGCTGGGACTCAGGGCCCTGCCGCTCGAGGCCCTGGTCCAGCGCTGGCATGGCGCCCTCCCCCAGTACCGCGCTGGCCATCTCGCCTGGCGGGCCCGGGTACGGGAGGTGGAGGCGGCGCTGGGGCAGCCGGTGAGCCTGGCCGGGGCCGCCCTGGACGGTGTCGGCCTGGCCGCCTGCATGGAGAGCGGAGAAGCCGCCGCCAGGAGGGTCTGGGAGCGGTGCCTCCGGCGGCCCGTCCCCCCGGGTCAGCCCGGCACCTCTTCCTGAGACAATCGAGTTCAGGATGCGGCCTCCCCTTGAGTCCACGGACGGGATCGTCGAACCGCGGCTCCGGCTCGGCCCGGCGGCGGAGACACACGTGCGCGAGCTGCTGCGGGACCTCTCAGACGACCCGGACCGGCCGGGACTGGCAGACACGCCCCGGCGCGTTTCCGAGAGTCTCGCCTACCTCACGTCCGGCTACGGCGCGGACCTCGACGAAGTGCTGGGACGGGCGGTCTTCGAGGAGGCCTACGACGAGCTGGTGCTGGTCCGCAACATCAGGTTCTACAGCCTCTGCGAGCACCACCTGCTGCCCTTCTTCGGTGTGGCGCACGTTGGCTACCTGCCAGCGGGACGGCTGCTGGGGCTCAGCAAGCTGCCCCGGCTGGTGGACATCTTCGCTCGGCGCCTTCAGGTCCAGGAGAGGATGACCATGGAGGTCGCGCAGACCCTGCAGCGCTATCTGGAGCCCAGGGGCGTCGCGGTGGTGCTGGAGGCGGACCACCTCTGCACCATGATGAGAGGGGTGCAGAAGCCGGGGAACCGGACCGTCACCAGCTCCATGACGGGTGTCTTCCGCCGTGACCCCAGGACCCGTGCTGAACTGATGGGGCTGATCCGCGAGGCTGGGTGAGCGCGTCGCCTGAGCTCGGCTCCCTCACATCCACCCAGCTCCGCGCCCTGGTCGAGGGGCTCGGAGAGCATGGGTACCGGGCCCAGCAGATCAGGGAGGCGGCCTGGACGGGGAGGGCCGACGGATTCGAGGCGGTCCCCAGCCTTCCCGTGCAACTCCGGAGACGCCTCTCCGATTCGGTCAGTTTCCAGAGCCTCAAGCCCGTCCTGGCCAAGGACGCCGACCAGGGCCTGACCCGAAAGTTGCTGCTGCGCGCCAGGGACGGCCAGGAGGTGGAGGAGGTGCTGATCCGGCACCCGGGCGGGCCGGGCCGCCGGGCCCGCAACACCGTCTGTATCAGCTCCCAGGTCGGCTGCGCGATCGGGTGCATCTTCTGCGCGACAGGGCAATTGGGACTCCGCCGCAACCTCTCGGTTGCCGAGATCGTGGACCAGGTACGGATCGCGTCCACCACCTGGCACCGCGACGGACTCGGAGCCCCGACCAACGTCGTCTTCATGGGGATGGGCGAGCCGCTCCAGAACCTCGATGCCGTGATCCCCGCCATCGAGCTGCTCCGAGATTGGGGCGTCAGCCCGAGGAACGTGGTGGTCTCCACCAGCGGGCTGGTCCCGGAGGTGGACCGGCTGGCACAGACCCGCCTGCCACTGCGACTGGCCATCTCGCTGCACGCCGCCAACGACCGGTTGCGGGACCGCCTGGTGCCGCTCAACCGACGCTACCCATTGGATGTCCTGCTGCCGGCCGCGAGGCGGTTCGCCAGCGCCTCCGGCCGCCGCGTGAGCCTCGAGTACGTGCTCATCCGAGGCGTCAACGACAGCCCCGCGGATGCGCAGCAGCTGCGACGGCTGGCCAGGGAGAACAGCGCCCACGTCAACGTGATCCCCATGAACGCGATCCCTGGCAGTCCGCTGCAAGGACCCAGCGAGCGCGCGTCCCGTCACTTCGCCAAGCTGGTCGGGTGGCGCGCCACGGTGCGCTTCTCGCGAGGCGACCGGGCGACAGCCGCGTGCGGTCAGCTCCGCGCGTCGATGGCGCCCGTTCAGCGCCGGGTGGAGCGGTCAGCGTCCTCCGGGCTGACCCTGCTGGCTGCCCAACCGACTCCGGACCGCATCTGAGGCGACGCTCCAGTGGGAGTTCTCTGGATCAGTTGGCTAGGCGTCTGGGAGCCGAGTCCAGCGGTCTGGGCCTGCTGCGGCGCGGCCGCCTTGGCCTACCGATGGTTCCCCGGAGCCCGCCGCGACCTCAGGGCTCTTGCCTGGGAGGGCGGAGTCGCTGTCACCCTGGTCGCGCTGGTGTCCGGCCTCGACGTCGCTGGCGCCAAGTTTCTCTTCACGGCCCACATGGCCCAGCACCTGATGCTCGCCATGGTGGCCCCCCCGCTCCTGATCCGCGGCCTTCCGGACGCCACCGTCGACCGCCTCCTCAATGGCCCAGTGGCAGGTCCGCTCCGGGTGGTTATCCAGCCAGTTCTGGCGGCCAGCATCTACTTCGCGGTCCTAGTCGTCTGGCACCTTCCGGGGCCGCTCGACCTCTCCCTCCGCAGCGCCCCGCTCTACCTCTTCCAGCACCTGACCTTTCTCGTCGTCGGCCTTGCCTTCTGGTGGGCCGTGGTCATCCATCGCCTCGGGGCCTCCTGGAACCTGAGTCCCCTGGGCGAGGTCGCTTACCTCACCTGCGGAGCTCTGCCCTCTGTCGTGGTCGGCCTCACCCTGGCCCTGCTCCCAAGGGCCATATACGGGTACTACGTCGCCCGATCCCCCGCCTGGGGCTTCTCCCCCGTCGCCGACCAGCACATCGGGGGCCTGCTCATGTTCGCCTTCGACAATCTCCTCATGGTCGGAGTGGCGGCCTTCTACTTCTGGCGGCTCTTTCCCGAGGAGGCGGGCCAGTCCGACTCCCGCCTCGACCTCTCCCCCACTCCGGAGACAAAAAAAGAGACCCGGCGATGACCTACTCTTCCACCCCGTCTCCAGGGCAGTACCATCGGCGCTGACGGGCTTAACTGCTGTGTTCGGAATGGGAACAGGTGTTTCCCCGTCGCTATCGTCACCGGATCTCTGGTTCGCGTTGTTGGCGCGCGCTGACCGCGAGGCCAGCCGCCCCAAGTTCTCTGCAAGGAGAGCGCGCGCCCGGGACTCCGCCTCGACGAGGCGCGGTCCTGAACAGTGTGGCAGAGAGTGGTCAAGCCCTCGACCGATTAGTACCGCTCAGCTCAAAACATTGCTGCTCTTACACCTGCGGCCTATCAACCAGGTGGTCTACCTGGGGTCTTACCCGGTTATCCCGGTGGGAGATCTAATCTTGGAGTGGGCTTCGCACTTAGATGCTTTCAGCGCTTATCCCTTCCGGACATGGCTACCCGGCGGTGCTCCTGGCGGAACAACCGGTGCACTAGCGGTCCGTCCAACCCGGTCCTCTCGTACTGAGGTCGGCTCTCCTCAAATCTCCTGCGCGCACGGCGGATAGGGACCGAACTGTCTCACGACGTTCTAAACCCAGCTCGCGTACCGCTTTAATGGGCGAACAGCCCAACCCTTGGGACCTACTCCAGCCCCAGGATGCGACGAGCCGACATCGAGGTGCCAAACCTTGCCGTCGATGTGAACTCTTGGGCAAGATGAGCCTGTTATCCCCGGGGTAGCTTTTATCCGTTGAGCGACGGCCTTTCCATTCAGAGCCGTCGGATCACTAAGCCCGACTTTCGTCCCTGCTCGGCTTGTAGGCCTCACAGTCAAGCTCCCTTATGCCTTTGCACGCTTAAAGCCTGATTTCCATCCAGGCTGAGGGAACCTTTGGGCGCCTCCGTTACCTTTTGGGAGGCGACCGCCCCAGTCAAACTGCCTGCCTGGCGTGGTCCCGATACCGGATAACGGCACCGGTTAGAAGCAAAACCTAGCAAGGCTGGTATTCCAAGGTTGACTCCACAGAACCTAGCGGCCCTGCTTCACAGTCTCCCAGCTATCCTCTACATGCTAGACCCCACATCAACACCAAGTTGCAGTAAAGCTCCACGGGGTCTTTCCGTCCTGCCGCGCGTAACCTGCATCTTCACAGGTACTTCAGTTTCGCCGAGTCCGTGGTCGAGACAGCGCCCAAGTCGTTACGCCATTCGTGCGGGTCGGAACTTACCCGACAAGGAATTTCGCTACCTTAGGACCGTTATAGTTACGGCCGCCGTTTACTGGGGCTTCAATTCAGGGCGTGAACCCGTCCTCTTAACCTTCCAGCACCGGGCAGGCGTCAGCCCCTATACATCAGCTTTCGCTTTGGCAGGGACCTGTGTTTTTAGTAAACAGTCGCTTGGGCCTTTTCGCTGCGGCCCCCACGAGCTCCAGGCGTGCGCCCTTCACCTGCAGGGGCTCCCCTTCTTCCGAAGTTACGGGGATAATTTGCCGAGTTCCTTAACCACGGTTCTCTCGATCGCCTTGGAATCCTCTTCCCACCTACCTGTGTCGGTTTGCGGTACGGACACTAGCGACTCAACCCTTAGAGGCTTTTCTTGAGAGCATGGGATCAACCACTACGCCCTTGCGGGCTCGGCATCCTCTCGGGGTTACGCCCAGCGGATTTTCCTACTGGACCCCCTACCTGTTTGCACGGGGACAACCAACGCCCCGCTGTGTCTACCCTTCCCTGTCACCCCATCGGTCCTCGCTAGTGGTGCTGGAATGTTGACCAGCTGTCCATCGCCTACGCCTTTCGGCCTCGGCTTAGGCCCGACTAACCCTGGGACGATTAACGTAGCCCAGGAAACCTTAGGCTTACGGCGAACACGTTTCTCACGCGTTTCTCGCTACTTGTTCCGGCATTCTCACTTCCGCGCGCTCCAGCCGTGCTCTCGCTCGACCTTCACGGCACGCGGAACGCTCCTCTACCACGGCTCCGCACGAGGCGGAGCCATCCGCGGCTTCGGTTCCAGACTTGAGCCCCGATCATTGTCGGCGCCACACCACTCGACCAGTGAGCTATTACGCTTTCTTTAAATGGTGGCTGCTTCTAAGCCAACATCCTGGTTGTCTGGGCAACGTGACATCCTTTGCCACTTAGCCTGGGATTAGGGACCTTAGCCGGCGGTCTGGGCTGTTTCCCTTTCGACTACGAAGCTTAGCCCCCGCAGTCTCACTGCCGCCGTAAAATTTGCCGCCATTCGGAGTTTGGTTGGGTTTGGTAACGAGGTGATCGCCCCTAGCCCATTCAGTGCTCTACCTGCGACAAACCAATCGACGACGCTGCACCTAAATGCATTTCGAGGAGAACCAGCTATTTCCGAGTTCGATTGGCATTTCACCGCTACCCACAGTTCATCCGCCGCGTTTTCAACCGGGGTCGGTTCGGGCCTCCACGCGGTCTTACCCGCGCTTCACCCTGACCATGGGTAGGTCACTCGGTTTCGGGTCTACTCAGTGCGACTAAGAACGCCCTATTCAGACTCGCTTTCGCTGCGGCTCCGGGTGTCAACCCCTTAACCTCGCCACACTGAAGTAACTCGCCGGATCATTCTACAAAAGGCACGCAATCACACCTTCCTGCAAGCAGGCATAGTGCTCTCACGGTTTGTAAGCACACGGTTTCAGGTACTCTTTCACTCCCCTTCCGGGGTACTTTTCACCTTTCCCTCACGGTACTCGTTCACTATCGGTCACCAGAGGTATTTAGCCTTACGCGATGGTCCGCGCAGATTCCCACCGAATTCCACGTGTTCGGTGGTACTTGGGATCCCCACCGGGAGACCGAGGGCCTTTCGCCTACGGGGCTGCCACCCTGTATCGCCGGCCATTCAATGCCGTTCGGCTAGGCTCCGGTTTTATGACTCCCTGTCTCCTCGGCAGCGGAGGCTGGTAGGTCCCACGACCCCGGGACGGAAACGACTGCCGTCTATCACGCCGCCCCGGTTTAGGCTTCTCCCTTTTCGCTCGCCACTACTGGGGGAATATCTCTTCCTGCAGGTACTTAGATGTTTCAGTTCCCTGCGTGCCCTCCTCACCGCCTATTTGATTCAGCGGTGGGTGACCAGGCATAACCCTGGCCGGGTTGCCCCATTCGGGAATTCCCGGATAACAGCTTGCACCGCAGCTCCCCGGGACTTATCGCAGCTCTGCCGCGCCCTTCATCGGCCTCTGGTGCCAAGGCATCCACCATGTGCTCTTAGTAGCTTGACCGTCATCTCTCTTTCCACACGGCTCAGGTACGGCGGGGCCGGCTGGCCTGCCGCGGCCCGGGCTGCGTGGTCACCGAGGGGCAGTAACGGTGCCCACCCCCGGCGATGTACATACGCGCGCTCTTCACTTATCAAGGTTCAGTCATCCTGGAGATGAGCGGGCTCGAACCGCTGGCCTCCTGCTTGCAAAGCAGGCGCTCTGCCAACTGAGCTACATCCCCACCATCGGGACGCGAGTCAACTTGGTGCCCGGCTGGGAACCCAGCCTGGGGGCACCGTGGTGGGCCTTTGTGGATTCGAACCACAGACCTCACGGTTATCAGCCGTGCGCTCTGACCACCTGAGCTAAAGGCCCACGGCGATGGCTCGACGCGGGGCCCATGTGGTCTCAACGTCCCGCAGCTTGACCGCTGAAGGGTGGAGAGATCCTACGTCCCAGTCCCAGAAGGGGCTATTCGATTGTCCAGCAGGTTCGCACTGCCACCAGCCTCACCTTCTCCCTGAGGGGACCGCCGACACCTACTTGCTCGCTACTCTTCCCGGCACCCCACACGCCCAGCGGCTCCGCCGAGGCGGTTGCGACTGGGGCGACGTGGACCGGTACTGTTCACGGTTCCGGTGGCGGCTTGTCTGTGGGCCTGAGTTGACCTCCGAGCCAGCGCCATCGTGGCACTGCCCGGAGCTCCCTAAAAGGAGGTGATCCAGCCACACCTTCCGGTACGGCTACCTTGTTACGACTTAACCCCCCTCGCCGGGCACACCTTCGGCACCGCTGTCCTTACGGTTCAGCAAAGCGACTTCGGGTGCACCAGACTCAGGTGGTTTGACGGGCGGTGTGTACAAGGCCCGAGAACATATTCACCGCAGTATGCTGACCTGCGGTTACTAGCAACTCCGACTTCACGCAGGCGAGTTGCAGCCTGCGATCCGAACTGAGGACGGCTTTAAGGGATTCGCTTCCCCTCGCGGGGTCGCAGCCCGTTGTACCGCCCATTGTAGCATGTGTGTAGCCCTAGACATAAAGGGCATGCTGACTTGACCTCATCCCCACCTTCCTCTGGGTTTCTCCCAGCAGTCTGGCTAGAAAGGTACAACTAACCATAGGGGTTGCGCTCGTTGCGGGACTTAACCCAACACCTCACGGCACGAGCTGACGACAGCCATGCACCACCTGTGTCGGCGCCCTTGCGGGGGCTCCTGTCTCCAGGAGTTACACCGACATGTCAAGCCTAGGTAAGGTTCTTCGCGTCGCATCGAATTAAACCACATGCTCCGCTGCTTGTGCGGGCCCCCGTCAATTCCTTTGAGTTTTAACCTTGCGGCCGTAGTCCCCAGGCGGTGCACTTAATGCGTTAGCTACGGCGCTGAGCGCGTCAATACACCCAACACCTAGTGCACAACGTTTAGGGCGTGGACTACCGGGGTATCTAATCCCGTTCGCTCCCCACGCTTTCGCGCTACAGCGTCAGTTATGGGCCAGAAGGCCGCCTTCGCCACCGGTGTTCCTCCGGATATCTACGCATTTCACTACTACACCCGGAATTCCACCTTCCTCTCCCACACTCTAGATGACCAGTATTGGCGGCAGTTTCGGGGTTGAGCCCCGAAATTTCACCCCCAACTTTGCCATCCGCCTTAACGCGCTTTACGCCCAGTGAATCCGGATAACGCTCGCCCCCTACGTATTACCGCGGCTGCTGGCACGTAGTTTGCCGGGGCTTTCTTGGAGGGTACCGTCACGATCTTCCCCTCCGACAGTGGTTTACAACCCTAGAGTCTTCATCCCACACGCGGCGTTGCTCCGTCAGGCTTTCGCCCATTGCGGAAGATTCCTCACTGCTGCCTCCCGTAGGAGTCTGGGCCGTGTCTCAGTCCCAGTGTGGCTGATCGTCCTCTCAGACCAGCTACCCATCATCGCCTTGGTGAGCCGTTACCCCACCAACAAGCTAATAGGCCGCGACCCCGTCCCGAAGCGATAAATCTTTAGACCAGCGCGGATGCCCGCACTGGACCACATTCGGTATTACCCCTGCTTTCGCAGGGCTATTCCCAACTTCGGGGTAGGTTGGTCACGTGTTACTCACCCGTCCGCCACTCGGCCTTGCGGCCTCGTTCGACTTGCATGTGTCAGGCACGCCGCCAGCGTTAATCCTGAGCCAGGATCAAACTCTCCGTCGTTACCGACCCGGCCGAAGCCGGGAAGGTTGCAAAGAATTCGTTGGACCCCTTCCTGTAGGGGCATGTGGACGCAGAATCGTCTCCACTCTTCAATTGTCAAGGTGCGCGCTCGGCCGCCCTTGGGAGGCCGCCGCCGCCGATCCCTCGGCGCGGACCTCGCAGTATAGCCGACCCGCCCGGCCCGGTCAAGGCTGATCTCGGCGCGGTGGACGCCGTGGTCGGGCGCGGCAAGGGGACTCGGGGGCTGGCGCGGGAGCCAGTCGCCCTCCCGGCCTGCAGCACCTGCATGCCTCGCTCCTGCTCTGGGCCAGCGGCTACTCCCCTGATCTCGGCCTGCCCCTCCCGGGGGACCGGACAGACCGAGGGGGTGCCCTCCCACCGGACCCATCCGCGCCGCCACTTCCCGACTGGCACCGGGACGGTGGCGGCTTCGAGCTGGTCCGGAGCGCGGCCGGGCCCGGGAGCCCTCCTCCCCGGCTCCGTGGGATCCGCGACATCCCGGCCCTCCGCGCCGGCTCTCAAATGACGTCCCGGCGCCGGAGCAAGACGGCAGAGGCGGCGGCGAAGAGCAGGAGGTAGAGCAGGACGACCGCCAGCGCCTGGCCGCCGCCCACGATGGGGGCGATCCCCTCACTGCCGCTGGCCGCGGCGTGAGCTGGGTCGAGGGCGGCCACCAGAGCGCCGGCGTTGACACCAGGCAGCCCCTTCTCCAAGGCCGAGACGGCGCCCAGCGCAGGTGCCGTCGCCCTCACCAGGTTCTCCACCACCAGCAGCCAGAGCAGTCCCAGCCCGATGGGGAAGGCGACGCTGCGCATGCTCACCGCCAGGGCGGCGCCGAGGGTGCACCACATGCTGAGGATCAACCAGCCCGCAGCCACCGACCGGACCAGACCCGCGGCCGAGGGCGATGCCAGGCTGGCGTGGGCGGTCGCGGCGATCAGGACGCTGGCCACGCCGCTGAGGAGGAACGCGACCAGCACCAGGAGCAGGACGGCGGTGTAGAGAGCGGCCAGCTGCCCCGCGAGCACGGTGAGCCGGCCGGCCCGCACGCTGAGCATGGTCTTCAGCGTTCCCCAGCCGTACTCAGCGCCGAGGGTCATGGCCCCGAGGACGATCAACAGGGCACCGCCCCAGACCGCGTATCCGCTCAGCCCCTGTCCCGCCAGGTGCGCCGGGAGCAGCTCGGCCAGCAGCCTCGCGGACCCGGCCGCGCCCGGGTGGGCACGATAGGTGGTGTAGGGGATGAGGTAGGTGAAGAGCAGCAAGAGCGCCAGCCAGATCACTCCCAGGATCCACAGCGCCAATCGCTTGCGGAGCTTGAGCAGTTCGGCCGAGTAGCTAGGCCACATCTCTGGCTGACCCCCCCTCCTGCTCCTCGCTCATGGCCAGGAATACCTCCTCCAGACTTCGCTCCGCCACCCGCACCTCCCAGACGTCCACGCCTGCCGCCACCAGCGCCCGCACCACCTCGGCGGCGCGGGCGGGGTCGGCGCCGAGTCGCAGCAGATCGCCCTGCACCTCCAACGCCGCGCCCGGCAGCAGCGCCGCGAGGCACCGCAGGGCAGGCTCCATCGGTGCCAGGCGGAGCAGCAAGGTCCCGGCCCCCCTCAGCTCTGTGACCGTGCCCTCAGCGATCAGCCGGCCCCGGACGATGACCGCCACCCGGTCACAGAGCTGCTCCACCTCACTCAGCTGGTGGCTGGAGAGCAGCACCCCCTTGCCGGAGCCGGCCAGCTCCCGGAGCAGCCGGTTCATCGCGGCCAGCCCGGCGGGATCGAGTCCATTGGTCGGCTCGTCGAGGACCAGCAGCTCGGGGTCCTTGAGCAACGCTGCGGCCACGCCGAGCCGCTGCTTCATGCCCAGCGAGTAGTGGGCGAACCGGTCAGCGCCGCGGGCAGCGAGCTGGACCATGCCCAGCGCCGTCTCGACCCGGGCCTCAGGGACTCGGCCCTGCCGGGCCAGCACCCGGAGGTTGTCCCGGCCCGATAGGTAGGGGTAGAAGGCGGGCGTTTCCACCAGTGACCCGGTTCGGCCCAGCGCGTCGGGAGCTCCCGCCGGCAGACCCATGATCTCGGCGCGCCCCGAGCTGGGCCTCACCAGCCCCAGGATCATGCGCAGGGTGGTGGTCTTTCCCGCCCCGTTGGGCCCGAGAAAGCCGAGGACCTCGCCCCGGCGGAGGCGGAGATCGACGCCCTCCACGGCGGTCAGCCGCCCAAAGCGCTTTCCCAGCTTGTCGGTGCGCAGCAGCTCCTCGCCGTGGAGCGCACCGGGCGGAGCCGCCCTCTCCGCCACTAGCTCGCGTCCAGGGCGGCCCGGCGCCGCAGGTACTCGTCCTCGTCGAGCTCGCCGCGGGCGAAACGCTCCCGCAGGATCTCCAGGGCCCGGTCGCGCGAACCGGGATCAGCTGCGCTGGCCGCGGAGTTCCAGACCCGCCGCCCGCAAGCCGACCGGCCGGCAAACAGGAGGCCCACGAATCCGAGGGGGACCAGCCACCAGGCGGCCATCCAGAGTGGCCACCACGCCCATGCCGTGTGCATCTTCGCTCGCTCCTGAACTGGGTACGGCGGCACTCGATGCTCCGCCGCCTCGGCTGCCAGAGCGTCCGCCCTGGGGCGCTATCTCGGCTTGCGCCCTGGGGCGTAGGCGCGCTCAGCCGATCGAGCGGCCGGGTGAGACCAGGCCGGTCTCGTAGGCGAAGACCACCAGCTGAGCCCGGTCGCGGGCACCGAGCTTGCCCATCGCCCGGGAGACGTGGGTCCTGGCCGTGGCCGGGCTCATCACCAGCCGCCTGGCGATGCTGTCGTTGTCCAGTCCGGCGCCGACCAGCGCCACGACCTCGCGCTCACGCTCGGTCAGGCCCTTGAGCAGGCCCAGGTTGGGCGCCGCCGCCGGCGGGCGGCCGGCGAAGGTCTCCACCAGGCGGCGGGTGACACTGGGGGACAGCAGTGACTCGCCGGCGGCCACCACCCGGATGGCCCGGAGGAGCTCGGTCGGCTCCTCATCCTTCAACAGGAAGCCGCTGGCGCCCGCCCGCAGGGCCTCGAAGACGTACTCGTCGATCTCGAAGGTGGTGAGGATGAGGACCCTGGTATCGGCCAGGCTGGGCTCCTGGGCCAGTCTCCGCGTGGCTTCCAGCCCGTCCATCACCGGCATCCGGATATCGATGACGGCGACGTCGGGGCGGGTGCGGCGGGCCAGCTCCACCAGCTCCGCCCCGTTGCCCGCCTCGCCGACGACGTCGATCCCGCCATCGGACTCCGCCAGCACACGGAGACCGACCCGCACCAGCGGCTGGTCGTCGGCGAGCACCACCCTGACGGTCACCGCCCCCCCACCGGCAGCTGCGCCACGACCCTCACGCCCGCCTCCTGGGCCTCCACCAGGAGGCTCCCGCCGAGGGCCGTCGCCCTCTCCCGCATGCCAGCGACCCCGTGCCCCTCGGAGACACGAGGAGGCGGCGATCCTGCCGGCTCCCGGTCGACCACCTCGACCTCGAGCCCGCCCTCACGCGGCCGCAGGGCCACCCTGGCGGTGGTGCCCAGCGGCGCGTGGCGGGCGGTGTTGGTCAGCGACTCCTGCACGATGCGGTAGGCGGCGGCGGCGACCACCGCAGGCACCGACTCGGCCGCGGCGGTGATCTCCAGATCGACGTCCAGTCCCGCTTCCCGCATGAGCGCGACCAATCCCGGGACGTCCCTCACCGAAGGCGGCGGCGTGATCGGCTCTGCGGACCCGTCGCCGCGCAGGGAGGCCAGCTCCGCCCGCAGCTCACCCAGGGCCTGACGGCTGACCCGGCGGATGGCCGAGACCGCCTGGCGCACCTCATGGGGCCTGGTGTCGACGAGGTGCTCGGCGACGCCCGCCTGGAGGCTGATCACCGCGAGGCTGTGCCCCACCACGTCGTGCACCTCGCGGGCGATCCGCAGGCGCTCCTCGGCGAGCCGGCGCGCATCCTCCTCGGAGCGGCTACGCTGAACCCAGCTGGCCCGGGCCGCGACCTCGGCCGCGAACCTTCGGCGCACGGTCAGGACCAGCCCGAGGGCGGCGGCGCAGAGCATCCAGGCCGCGAGTAGGACCGAGGCTGAGACCGGGTTGTGGCTCTGGAGGCCGTGGACGGAGGCCATGGCGGCGCCCGCCAGGCCGGCGGCCAGCGCCCAGCGCCACCAGTCCACGCCGCTGGCGACGACCCCGACCAGCCCCCAGAAGGGAGCGAGGAGGATGGGCCCTGCCGCGGCCCCGATGCCGAGGTAGAGGAGCACCGCGGCGGTGGATCCAGCGTAGGAGGGGAGCGGCCAGCGCCACCGCGGGGCCAGGGCGAGGAAAGCCAGCAGCACCAGCGGCAGCTCGGCTCCCAGGCTCGGCCCCGTCCGGCCGACCCAGCGATGCTCGGCAACGGTGATGGCGGTGACGACCGCGCCCAGCAGCAGGGGCCCGAGCAGCGCCACCGGCCACGGTCTGGGCCAGCCTGCCGACCGCTGCCGGGCCCAGGGCGGAAAGTGGCGCCCCTGGTACTGGTGGTCCATTC
>JASHRA010000201.1 GCA_030038765.1 Candidatus Dormiibacterota bacterium
GCCGGCCCTCCTGGCGCTCGCCCTGGGCCTGCTCGGGACGGCCCGGCTGGAGGCCTCGGGTGGGGTCCAGGCCCAGGTCCGAGAGGCGCTCCCGGTCGCCGCCGCGGGCTGGCTCGGCTCCCACGAGGGGCGGGGGAGCTGGCTCACGACCCCCACCTTCGGCGACTACCTGGCGGCCCGCCTGCCCCAGTCCCAGCGCCTCGTCTGCGTCGACGACCCCCTGCCCCTGGCCGGAGCCGGCCTCTCCCGCTGCCAGGCGCTGGCGGTGCTCAACTCGGGCGCGATGGCCGTGGTCCGTCAGCTCGGGGTGGGGCTGGCGGTGCTGCCCCGCAGCGCCCCCCAGGTGGCCTTCCTCCGGGCCCAGGGCTGGGCGATCCGGTATCGTGACCCCACCACCGTGGTCCTCGCCCCAGGAAGCTCTAAGCCGACCTGAGTACGATCCCGCAAGCAGCCACCGAGTGGCAGGCAGGAGACCATGTCGAAGAAGTCCATGGCGGCCCGGCGCCAGATGCAGGAGACCCGCTACGCCGGGCGCGGCGCCCAGCGCGGGCAGGCCCAGAGCCGCTCCCGGGGCAAGCGCCGGGACCAGCGCTCCCGCCCCTGGGGCCTGATCGCCGGGGCCTTCGGCGTGGTGGCCGCCTTCATCGTGGTGGTGCTGCTGCTGGAGAGCGGGCTCAGCAGCAGCATCAAGCAGGACACGACCGTGCTGCCCGCCTCGGCGTCGCTGCTCAAGGCCGTCACCACCATCCCCGCCAGCACCCTGGAGGAGGTCAAGGGGGGCAGCATCAACAACCCCGCGGTCAACATCCCCGCCTCCTACAAGGCGGCCACGCTGACCTCCAACGGGCTGCCCGAGATCGCCTTCGTGGGGGCCGAGTACTGTCCCTACTGCGCCCTCGAGCGCTGGTCCCTGATCGTCGGCCTGAGCCGCTTCGGCACCTGGTCCAACCTGCACCTGATCCGCTCCTCCGCCTACGAGACGGACAACGACGCCAGCATCGCCACCTTCTCCTTCGCCCACGGGGCCAGCTACACCAGCCCCTACCTGGTCTTCGTCGGGCGTGAGTACCAGAGCAACATCACCCACGACCAGGGGGCCAACTGGGGCTCCCTCCAGTCCCTCCCCACCATCGTCTCCAGCGCCTTCAGCAGCATCGACCCCAACCTCGGCTACCCCTTCCTCGACTACGGCGGCAAGATGGCCCAGGTGGGCAGCGAGGCCAACTCCGTGTCCGCCCTGGAGGGGCTGGACTGGAACCAGATCGCGGCCCAGCTGCGCCAGCCCAAGTCGGCGGTGGCCAAGCTGGTCCTGGGCGGCGCCAACTACGTGACCGCCTCGGCCTGCATCCTCACCGGGGACAAGCCGGCCAAGGTCTGCGGCAGCTCCATGATCCAGTCCCTGGAGAAGCAGGTGAAGGCCAGCGAGTGAGCCGGGCCCAGCAGCGGCGCCACGTGCTGGCCCTGGAGGGTGCCCCCGGACCGCGGGACGAGGCGGCCGGGCCGGGCGCCACCGAGCGGAGCTGGACCGCGCTGGCCCTGGTCGGGCTCTCGGTGCTGGGACTGGGGCTGGCCGCCTACCTCACCAGCGTCCACTACGCGCCCGGCATCCTCGTCTGCAGCAGCACCGGGGTGGTGGACTGCGCCAAGGTCCTGAGCAGCGCCTACTCCGTGGTCCCGGGCACCAACCTGCCCATCACCGTGCCCGGGATGGCCTTCTTCCTGCTCAGCCTCGGCCTCGCCCTGGCCCAGCTCCGGCGCCCCGGCAGCGTGGGCCTGCGCCAGGCTCACCTGGCCTGGGCCGGCTTCGGCATGCTGACCGTCTTCTACCTCATCTATGTCGAGCTGGTCGAGCTGCGCACCATCTGCCTCTGGTGCAGCAGCGTCCACCTGGTGATCTTCGCCACCCTGCTGCTCACCCTCTGGCGCCTCCACCCGGCGGAGCCGGACCGGGTCTAGGCGGGTCCGCTCCCGCTGCCCGGCAGGGGCACCGCCTGGGAGGCGCAGCCGCCCCAGCCGAGCTCCCGCCAGCTGTCGGGGGTGGGGTTCGGCGGCAGGCGCAGCGAGCTCAGCAGCGAGGTCCGCTCGAAGGCCTCGACGCGGCGGTCGCGGTAGACGAGGCGCCAGCCCGGCTCCCGCTGCAGGGCGTCCGGGAAGGCGCTGCCGCGCTCGAAGAGGACCACCTGGGAGGGGCTGGCGTCGAGCTGGCGCAGCCAGCTCGGGCTGAGGTCGATGATCGAGGCGTAGCGGTAGAGGAGGGGGTCGCCCATGAGGGCGGCGTCGCCGAAGATGAAGACCTTGTCCCGCGGCAGCTGGTCGGCGAGGAAGCCGCCGTCCCCGTACTGGTTGAAGATGCGGATCCCGGCTGGGGCGCGGGCCAGCCACTGGCTGGCGCAGACGGGGAAGGCGTTGACGAAGGTGGGGGAGTCGAGGGGGGCGCCGCCGCCGGCCTGGACCTGGACGGTGAGCAGGGCCACCAGGCCCACCAGCTCCACGAGCTCGGCCAGCCGCACCGGCAGCGGCTGGCGGGCGCGCAGCCGCACCCGCCAGCGCCCGGCCAGGGCCTGCCGCTCCCGCTCCGCCAGGCTGATCCAGACGGGGGCGCCGGCGGCCACCAGGAAGACGCTGTTGCGCACCGACTGCAGGGTCAGGGCCAGGCAGACGGCGAGCACCACTCCGTCGCGGAGGGTGAGGTGGCGCTGCCGCACCAGCAGCCAGGCGAGGCTCAGGATGAAGACCAGCAGGGGGAGCAGGATGCCGACCAGGAAGTTGGGGCTCTGCCACTCCTGGATCAGGGCCTGCTGGGCGGTGCTGAACTGGGTCTCGAAGGGGTAGGCGACGATGGCGGCGCCGTTGGGGTTGATGAGGCAGGCGGCCAGCGAGCAGAGGCTGGCCCAGCCCAGCTCCCTGAGCCTCGAGCGCTGCTCCGGCGAGCGCCTGCCGAGGAGCGCGGCCAGGGCCTCGGCCAGCCCGGCCGCGATGAGGAAGATGAGCCCCAGGATGAAGCCGGCGTGGAGGTTGCTCCAGATGAGGAAGAGGGGCGGCAGCAGCCAAGCCCAGCCCCGGCCCCGCCGCAGCTGGTAGTCGACCAGCAGCAGCACCACCCCGGCCAGCAGGTAGGACTGCATCTGGGAGCGCGGGCCCAGGATGGGGTAGGCGACGAGGCCGGCCAGGACCAGCCCCAGGCCCACGGTGAGGCCGTGGGCCGGCCCGAGCTCGCGGGCCCGGAGCCAGATGACGAGGAAGAGGCCGAGCGTGATCAGCTCGTAGGCGACGACGAAGCCCATCCGCCCGGTCACCGCCATCAGCGCCGCCGACCAGAGCTCGCTGAGCCACTCCTGCATCACCCAGTGGTGGCCCACGGCCATGAAGGCGTAGGGGTTGACGGCGATCAGGGCGTTGGTCGAGAGCAGGGTCTGGCCGTTGCGCAGGTGCCACCAGAAGTCGGGGTCGGCGACCACCGGGCGCGCCGCCAGCATGGCCGCCAGGAGCCCGCTCAGGGCGAGGAAGCGGGGCAGGGTGAGCAGTTCCCCGCGCCGGCGCGCGGGGCTCAGAACGCGCTCGGCCCCTTCCTGCGCGATCACGAGCGCAGTCTAGGTGGGCCCGCTCCCGATCCCGGGCGCCGTTGCCGCTTCGCAACTGACTCTTGGCTCGGTCGCGGAGGTACGTCGCGCGGGGCCAGAACGTAACCTTTGGGCGTGGCCGCCCGCCCCGCCCCCGCCCCTGCCCCCACCTCCCCGCTGGGGGAGCTCCAGCTGGTGCTGGAGGAGGAGGTGGTGCGGGTGGAGAACGGGCTGCTCACCCTGGACGAGGAGGTGATGCAGCTGCTGGGCGCCCTGGACCAGATGGGGGAGCGGGTGGAGGACGCGGACATCGTGCGCCGGCACGTGCTCCGTGACCACAGCCGCTTCAGCCCCGCCGAGGTCGAGGTCGCCATCGGGCGCTGCTACGCGCTGCGCTCGGAGATGGGCCTCGCCAAGCTGCGCCTGGCCCACTGCCGCAGCTGGGCCAAGGAGCTGCGCTACTGGCACTCCCTGGTCAAGGCAGCGGCCGAGCAGCTGGAGGACCACCGTCCCCCCGACGGCACCCTGGAGGAGGGCCTGGCCCGCTACCGGAGCGCCTCGCGCCAGGTCTTCCAGACCATCGACGAGGAGCGCATGCGGATCGCGCGGGACATGCACGACGGGCCGGCCCAGTCGATGTCCAACCTGGTCCTGCGGGCGGAGATCCTGGAGCGGATGGTGGACCGCGAGCCGGAGCGGGCCAAGGCGGAGATCGAGAGCTTCAAGGAGGCCATGAAGGGCGTCCTCGAGGAGACGCGGCAGCTGATCTTCGACCTCCGCCCCATGACCCTCGACGACCTGGGCGTGATCCCCACCCTGCGGCGCCTGGTGGCGGAGTTCCGCGAGGCCGAGGGGGTGGAGGCCCGGCTCTCCGTCATCGGCACCGAGCGGCGCCTGCCGCCGGCCACCGAGGGGGCTCTCTTCCGCATCGTCAAGGAGGCGCTGGTCAACGTGCGCAAGCACGCCCGGGCCCGCAACCTGGACGTCCTCATAAACCTCCAGCCGCAGCGCGTCAGCGCCGTCATCAAGGACGACGGCGAGGGCTTCGACCTGGCCGCGGTGGAGGCCCGCCTGGCCCGGGAGCCTCACTTCGGCCTGATCTCGATGCGGGAGCGCGCCGACCTGGAGCGCGGGCACCTCGAGGTGCTCTCCCAGGTGGGTCACGGGACCGAGGTCAGGATCACCCTCCCGATCGAGTCTTGAACCCTGACAGGAAAGTTACCCTCCGGTTACACGAACCGTGAGTTGGGCCCCCATATACTCCGCCTGCCATGGCTAGGCCTGGGGCTGAATCCCCAGAATTTCGTCGACTGGAGGTTATCGTAGGAATGCTCGGATCTTGGTACCTGCGGCTCCGCAACCGCCTCTCTGAGCTGGTAGCGAGCCGCGACTCGGAGGAAGAGGGCCAGGGGATGGTGGAGTACGCGCTCATCCTGGTGCTGATCGCGATCGTTGTCATCGTCATTCTCACCGTGGTGGGTCACCGCGTCAGCGACGTCTTCTCGAACGTCAACAACGGCCTGGCAGGCTAACTTCGCAGCACTGGAGCGCACGGCGGCTGCGGCCGCCGTGCGCTCGACCCACAGCGCGCCGGCGGCTGAAGCACGCCGGCGGCCCTTCGGAGGTTCTCGACGGTGACGACCGATTTGAAAGGACGGTTTAACCAGGTCTGGATCGCTGTCGGCCTGGTCATCGCGATCGGCGCATTCGGTCTCATGTACTACTTCACTCGCTCGACCACCACGCCGCCGCCCGCCCCGCCCAGCAACGGTCAGTTGGTCGTCGTGGCGAGAACCGCCATCCCCAGCGGCAGCCTGATCACCCCGGGGATGCTGGAGCAGACCCGCATCAAGGGCGTGCTCCCGGGTGATGCCTTCACCGCGTGCTCGCAGCTGGTGAGCAGCGCCTGCACCACGGCCAATGGTGTGACGGCGCCCGCCAGCAGTGCCACCGGCACCACGTCGGACTACTACGCGGTGGTGGCGATCGCACCCAACACCGTCATCACCCAGAACCTGGTGTCCCTCAACAAGGCGACCCAGGCGCCCTCCTTCGGCAACCTCAACCTGCCGGCGGGCGACGTGGCCGAGGCCATCAACATCACCTCCCAGGAGGCGGTGGCCGGCTACCTCCAGGTCGGTGACCGGATCGACATCATCGCCACCGACAACAGCGGCAACACAGGCTTCACGTACGAGGACCTGCCGGTGATCGCCGTCGGCGCCCCCAGCACGCAGGGAGCCGCTTCCAGCTCCGCCAGCGGGGGCGAGATCGTGCTCGAGCTGACCCGGAGCCAGGCGCTCGGGGTGAGCGAGCTGGTCCACTCCGGCGACATCTTCAACATCGTCCTCCGCTCCAGCGCCGACTACGGCCACGGCTACGTGCCGGTCACGGCCAGCCCGCAGGACGAGTACACCCAGGCCTGCGTCCCTGGGACCAAGGTCAACCCCGCCATCGAGGAGGACCTCCAGAACGCGCAGCAGGCGGTGAAGACCGCCACCACCACCTACAACCAGGCCCAGAAGCAGCTGAACAAGGACAACACCGCCCTCCAGGCGCTGCAGAGCGGCAGCTCGGCGGAGCAGGCGGCCAAGGCCCAGGTGCTCACCGACTCGGCCAACCTGGCCCAGGACGAGTTCGCGCTCGTCGAGGCGCAGAACGAGGTCGCTTCTGACCAGGCGGTCCTCTACTGCGGGGCCACCAGTGCCAGCGCCCAGTCCAACGCTTCCGGCAACGGCCAGGGCAGCTTCCAGATGCTGCAGAACCTCTTCGGGTTCAACCTGGCGGGATAGGCGGGAATCTCAGAAGCAGCAAGCCTGAAGCACTGATCGAACGGAGCCGCGTTCACTGACCATGGCGGACAAGCCCGTGATCCGCGTCGTGGTGGTGGACGACATCGCCAGCACCCGCGAGAACCTCAAGAAACTCCTCGCCTTTGAGGACGACATCGAGGTGGTCGGGACCGCTGGCGATGGTCGCTCCGGCATCGACGTGACCCGCCAGCTCTCCCCGCACGTGGTGCTGATGGACGTCAACATGCCGGGCATGGACGGCATCACCGCCACCGAGACGCTGGCCGTGGAGTCGCCCTCCTCCCCGGTCGTCATCATGTCGGTCCAGGGCGAGCGGGACTACCTGCGCCGGGCCATGCAGTCCGGGGCCCGCGAGTTCCTGGTCAAGCCCTTCACCGGCGACGAGCTGGTGGCCAGCATCCGCCGGGTCTACGACATGGAGGCCAAGAAGGGCTCCTACCTGCCCCGGCCGCCGCTGGGGGGCGCCCCCGAGGGCGGCGGCGAGCCCAAGGCCCCCTGCCAGGTCTGCCTGGTGCTGAGCGGCAAGGGGGGCTCGGGCAAGACCTTCGTCGCCATCAACCTGGCGGCGGCCCTGCGCCACGAGACGGGCGGCCGGGTCTGCCTGGTCGACCTGGACCTCCAGTTCGGCGACGTGGGCGTGATGCTCAACCTCGACCACGCCAAGACCATCACCGAGCTGGTGGACAACGAGGGCGGCCTCGACTGGGAGTTCGTGGACGACGTCCTGGCCGACGGCCCGGAGGGCCTCAGGGTGCTGCTCGGGCCCTTCAGCCCGGAGTTCGGCGACCTGGTCCGGGCCGAGCACGTGCGGGCGGTTGTCGATGTTCTGCGACGAGAGTTTGACTATGTCGTGGTGGACAGTGGCAGCCAACTCTCCGAGGCTACCCTTGAAGCGATTGAGCTGGCCGACCAGATCGTCGTGGTCGGCTCCCTCACCATCCCGGCGATCAAGGACACGCGCCTCATGCTGAAGATGCTGGAGTCCCTCAAGGTGGACCCCTCGCGGGTGCTGGTGGCCGTCAACGGCCACGACGCCCACGCCGTCTACGATGCCCAGAGCATCGAGCGCAACCTGCACTTCCCGGTCCGTCTCCAGCTCCCCTCCGAGCCTCGCCTGGTGGGCGGGTCCATCCACCGCGCCATTCCCCTGGTCATCTCCCACCCGGACTCCGAGGTGTCCCTGCTCTTCCGCAACCTGGCCCGCAGCCTGACTCCCAGCGGGTCCGAGCTGGCCCCGGTCAAGGTCGAGGCCAAGCCCGCCGGCGGGCGTCGCTTCGGCCTGCGCCGGCAGTCCTAGGGAAGGGGAGCTCAGATGTCGCTGCTGGAGCGCGTCAGGACCAAGGAGGAGCCGGAGGCCGAGGGGCCGGCCAAGGCCGCGCCCGCCGAGCCGGCCGAGAAGGCCCAGCCGAGCCGCGCCCACAACGGCTCCGCGCCCGCCGGCGGGCCCGGCCGACTGGCCGCCGCCCTGGCCGCCGCCAAGCCGGCGGAGGCCGCCCCCGAGGCGGACAAGGAGAAGTCGCCGGGATGGCACGAGCGCTCCTCCGGCGGCCACGAGGTCCAGGCCCTGGTCCCGGACCAGCGCACGGCCCACCACGCCCAGTACACGGCGATCAAGGCGCGCGTGACCCAGCAGCTGCTGGAGGAGTACCAGGACATCGCCCAGGCGCCGCGCGAGCGCCTGGTCAACAAGATCGGCGAGCTCTTCAACTCGGTGCTAGAGGAGATGAGCATCGCCATCACCCGCAGCGATCGGCAGCGGATGGTGGAGCAGCTGATCAGCGACGTGCTCGGCCTGGGGCCCCTGGAGATGATCCTCAAGGACCCCGAGATCAGCGAGATCATGATCAACGGCGCCGACGACGTCTACGTCGAGCGCCAGGGGCGGCTCTACCGCTACCCGGCGAAGTTCGACTCCAACGAGCACCTGATGCAGATCGTGGACCGCATCGTGAGCTCGGTGGGACGGCGCGTCGACGAGAGCTCACCCATGGTCGACGCCCGTCTCAAGGACGGCTCCCGGGTCAACGTGATCATCCCCCCGCTGGCCCTGCGCGGCCCCTCGGTGACCATCCGGCGCTTCGCCAAGGATCCCTACACGGTCGACGACCTGGTCTCCTTCGGCACCCTGACCCCGGACATGGCCACCTTCATCCGCTCCTGCGTTCGGGCCCGGCTCAACATCCTCATCTCGGGTGGGACCGGCTCCGGCAAGACGACCACCCTCAACGTGCTCTCGGGCTGGATCCCCGACGACGAGCGCATCGTCACCATCGAGGACGCCGCCGAGCTGCAGCTGCGCCAGGACCACGTCGTGATCCTGGAGTCGCGGCCGGCCAACATCGAGGGCCGGGGCCGGGTCACCATCCGCGACCTGGTCATCAATGCCCTGCGGATGCGCCCCGACCGCATCGTGGTGGGCGAGGTCCGGGGCGGTGAGGCGCTGGACATGCTCCAGGCCATGAACACCGGCCACGACGGCTCCCTCACCACGGTCCACGCCAACAGCTCCAAGGACGCCCTGGCCCGGCTCGAGACCCAGGTGCTGATGGCCGGAACCGACCTGCCCTCCCGGGCCATCCGGGAGCAGATCGCGTCCGCCATCGACCTCGTCCTGCACCAGTCGCGGCTCCGGGACGGGACCCGGCGCATGGTGGCCATCTCCGAGGTCCGCGGCTTCGATGGGGAGAAGATCCTGCTCAGCGAGATCATGCGCTACCACCAGCGCGGCGTCGCCGAGGACGGCACCGTGCTGGGCGACTTCGAGATGATCGAGGCGCCCAGGTGCCTGGAGGACCTGGCCGCCGCCGGCGAGGCGGTCGACAAGGCCATGTTCGCGCCCCCGCCCAAGACCAAGTCCTCCTCCGGGGAGAGCGGCGCATGAGGCAGATCCTGGAGCTGATCCTGGACGGGGTCGGGGCCCTGGCCCTGGGGGCGGTAGTCGCCTACACCATCGCCGAGCTGCGTCGCCGCAGCCAGCGCCGCGAGGTGGACGAGCGCGTGCGCCGCTTCGCCGAGGCGGGAGCGGGACTCTCCATCGCCCTCCCCGAGGACGCGCCCACCGGGGAGGGGGAGAGCTGGCTGCGCCGCCTCCTCTCCCGGGTCCGCAGCGAGGTGGAGTCGAGCCAGGCCGCCAGCGCGGCGCAGCGCCCCCAGACGGTGCGCGTGGCCGAGGCCCTGGCCCGGGCCGACGTCAAGCTGCGCCCCTTCGAGTGGTACATGATCCGGGTCGGCTCGGTGGTGGTCCTCTTCGCGCTCGGCCTGGTGATCTATCGCAACCTGATCCTGGCCGCCATCATGGCCGTGGTCGGCGTCTTCATCCCACCGCTGGTGCTGCGCTTCCGCGCCTACCGTCGGCTGCGCCGCTTCAACGACCAGCTGGGCGACACCCTGGTGCTGCTCAGCAACGCCCTCAAGGCCGGCTACAGCTTCCCCCAGGCCATGGCCAGCATCTCGCGCTCGGGGACCCCGCCGGTGTCGGAGGAGTTCGGCCGGGCCACGCGGGAGGTGCAGCTGGGCGTCACCACCGACGAGTCCCTCACCCACATGGTGACCCGGATCCGCTCCGAGGACCTGGACCTCATGGTCACCGCGGTGCAGATCCAGCGCGTCGTCGGCGGCAACCTGGCCGAGATCCTGGACAACATCGCCTTCACCATCCGGGAGCGGATCCGCATCAAGGGCGAGATCCGCACTCTGACGGCGCAGGCGCGCGCCTCCAGCTTCATCATCACCGCCCTGCCCATCGGGCTGGGACTGATCCTGGAGGCGATCAACCCCTCCTACATGGCGCCCCTGCTCTCCTTCTCCGGTCCGGGCCCCTACATCCTCGGCGTCTGCGTGCTCTCCATCGCGTTCGCGTACTGGGCCATGCAGCGCATCGCCAACATCGAGGTCTGACCCCATGTCCTACCCCGCGCTGATCTGCGGCGTGCTCCTGGCGGCTGGGGTCTTCGCGATCTTCTACGGACTGGTCCGGCGGCGGCCCCAGGTCGACCTCCTGGACGCGCGCCTCGCCGTCTACGACGAGCCCACCGGGCCCCGGACGCTGGACGAGATCGAGATGAGCCAGCCCTTCAGCGACCGGGTGCTGCGGCCCTTCTTCGACCGCCTGGGCCGACGCGTCAGCGCCCTCCAGCCCAAGGACCGCTCCCAGAAGCTGCAGAACCTGATCGACCTGGCGGGCCGGCCCCTGGGCATGAACGCGGGCAGCTTCGTCGCTCTCCAGGTGGTGCTGGCGGTGGTGCTGGGGGTGGGCGGGCTGGGCCTGGCGGCGCTGCTCAAGCTGCCGCTCCTCCTGGGCCTGGTCTTCGGTGCCGTGCTCGGCTACATCGGGCCGCAGTACCAGCTGAAGCGGATCGTGAGGGCGCACCAGAAGGAGATCATGCTGGCGCTGCCCAACGCCCTCGACCTGCTCTGCATCAGCGTCGAGGCCGGGCTCGGCTTCGACGCCGCCCTGGCCCGGGTCATCGAGAAGTTCGACAACGCCCTCTCCCGCGAGTTCGCCTTCGTGCTCAACGAGATCCGCCTGGGGCGGCCTCGCTACGAGGCCCTGGAGGATCTCGGCAAGCGCTCCGGGGTGGGTGAGCTGAACGCCTTCATCCAGGCCCTGGTCCAGTCCGACCAGCTCGGCGTCGGCATCGCCCGGGTGCTGCGCATCCAGTCCGACGAGATGCGCCGCCGGCGTCGCCAGAAGGCTGAGGCCAAGGCCCAGCAGGCGAGCCTCAAGATGCTCTTCCCCATGGTCGGGTGCATCTTCCCCGTGCTCTTCGTGATCCTCCTGGGCCCGGCCGCCATCCACCTGCTGTTCCATGTCGGATAGGCAGCTGGTGCGCAGCCTGGGCCGGCGCCGGGAGCGCCCCCGGAGGGTGGCCGTCTGGCTGCCCGGGTCGGAGCGCGCCCTGGCCTCCCGGGTCCGGCTCGGCGACGGCTACTGGGCGCGCCTGCTCGGGCTCATGGGCCGGCGCGCGCTGGACCCCGAGGAGGGTCTCTGGCTGATCCCCTGCAGCAGCGTCCACATGCTCTTCATGCGGACGGCGCTGGACGTCGTCTACCTCGATGGCCAGGAGCGGGTGCTGCTGACCGTCCCCGAGATGCGGCCCTGGAGCGTCCGGCTCCTGCCCGTGCGCGGGGCCCGGAGCGCGCTGGAGCTGGCGCCGGGGACGCTGCGACGGCAGCCGCTCCGGCCGGGAGATCAACTCGAGTTCACCGCCGAGTCCGCGGCACCGTCCGGCGCTGCCCTGAGCAGTCCGGT
>JASHRA010000202.1 GCA_030038765.1 Candidatus Dormiibacterota bacterium
GAGGGCGAACCGGATCGGCAGCTGCAACAGGCGGGCAGAGCGCGCTTCCAGCCTATAGGATGAGGCGAGCCCGGACCGCCGGGTCGGTGCTGGGCCCAGTCGATCGGACCGGGGAGCGGAGGGCGTCCCATGGCAGCATCTGCAAGGCGGGGCAGCAGGCTGGGAGCCTGGCGGATTCTGGTCGCGGCGTCGCTGGCGCTGCTGCTGGCAGGGCCGGCCCTGGCCCAGGCCAAGTCCGGCGGCGCGCCCAACGGCGGGGTCGTGACCTGGGCCGAGCAGCCCGGCGTCAGCCCCAACTACATCCTGCCCCTGCTGGCCTCGCCCTACGAGTCCAACAGCAACCTGTACCAGTTCGACAACGAGCTGTACCTGCCCCTCTACTGGTTCGGCGACAACGGCCAGCCGGTGCTCAACCAGGGCCTCAGCGTGGCCCAGCCGCCCCGCTTCTCCGACGGCAACCGCGAGGTGACGATCACCCTCAAGCACTGGGACTGGTCCAACGGCCAGCCCATCACCGCCCGCGACGTCATCTTCTGGATGAACCTGGTGAGCGCGGTCACCGATCCCAACGCGCCCACCCTGGGCAGCAACAGCGCCCCCGGGCCGAGCTGGGCGGGAGCCGTGCCGGGCGCCTTCCCCGAGAACATCGTCAGCTACGCGCAGACTGGCACCTACACCATCACCCTCAAGCTCAACAACTCCTACAACCCCACCTGGTACCTCTACAACGAGCTGAGCCAGATCTACCCCATGCCGCAAGCGAGCTGGGACGAGCTCTCCGTGTCGGGGCCGATCGGGGACTATGACGCGAGCGCGGCCACGCGCGAGGTGCTGACCGGCTCTCAGCTACCGGCCGCCTGCACCCAGCAGGTCCCCTGCTACGTGCCCTCCAACCCGGGCACCGCCAGCGGCGGCGCCCTGGCCGTCGCCCAGTTCCTCAACACCCAGTCCCAGGACCTCGCCACCTATGACAGCGACCCCCTCTGGAAGGTCGTTGACGGGCCCTTCAGGCTGAGCAAGTTCACCACCTCGGGCTACGTCAAGCTGGTCCCCAACGAGGACTACTCTGGGTCGCCCAAGCCCACCATCTCGGCCTTCGAGGAGCTGCCCTTCACCAGCGACTCGGCGGAGTTCGACGCGCTGCGCAGCGGCAGCCTCACCATCGGCTACCTGCCGGCCCAGGACCTGGGCCAGGAGCGCACCCTGGAACAGAGCGAGAGCTACAAGTTCTCCGAGTGGCACGCCTTCGGCATCACCTACATCCCCTACAACTTCACCAACGCGACCAGCGGGCCGGTCTTCCGCCAGCTCTACTTCCGCCAGGCCTTCCAGTCGCTCATCGACCAGCCCGAGTACATAAAGCAGTTCCAGTACGGCTTCGGCCAGATCGACAACGGGCCCGTGCCCACCTACCCGGGCGGCTACCAGTACACCAGCCCGCTGGAGGGCAAGGGGCAGGTCTACCCCTTCGACCCCTCGCGGGCGGTCAAGCTGCTCCAGGAGCACGGCTGGACGGTGAAGCCGGACGGGACCAGCTTCTGCAGCAAGCCGGGCAGCGGGGCCGGTGAGTGCGGGGCCGGGATCAAGGAGGGGCAGACGGCCAGCTTCCAGCTCCTCTACTCCAGCGGCATCCAGGAGCTCAGCAACGAGGTGGAGGCGATGCAGTCGACGATGAAGGCCAAGGCGGGCATCTCCCTCACCCTCAAGTCGGAGACCACCGACACGGTGGCCGGCATCGAGCTCGACGGCTGCACCACGGCCAACCCCTGCAACGACTGGGACCTCTCCGACATCGCCCTGGGGTTCACCTGGACCTTCGGTCCCGACTTCTTCCCCAGCGGCGAGCAGCTCTTCTTCACCGGCGCCCCGCCCGACGCCGGCGGCTACTCCAGCGCGACCAACGACGCCAACATCACCGCCACCATCCTCGCCTCCAGCCAGGCGGCGGAGAAGGCGGCCATGTACAAGTACGAGGACTACCTGGCCAAGCAGCTGCCGGTGGTCTGGATGCCCAACGGGGACGTCCAGCTGACCATGTACAAGAGCTACCTCAAGGGGCTGGTGCCCCAGGACGTGCTCGACATCGTCTACCCCCAGGACTACCGGATCTAGGCGGGGCCAGCCGGCGGCGCCCGCCAGCTCCGGGCCCGGTAATGTGAGCCGGATAGGAGCTGGAGTGGAGGGCAGAACCGTGGGCCAAGAGGAGATCCGGGTCCGCAACGGCCCGGTGCAGCTCTCGGTCCTCGACTACGGCGGCGAGGGGGAGGTGGTGCTGCTGCTGCACGGCCTCGGCTCCACGGCGCTGGACTGGAGCGCCGTGGCACCGCGCCTCTCCCAGCGCCACCACGTCCTCGCCCCCGACCTGCGCTCTCACGGCCTCTCCGACGATGCCCCCTGGTCCTGGGAGGCCTGTCTCGAGGACCTGGCCGCCGTGGCCGCCGCGGTGGGGGCCGAGAACCCGGCCGTGGTCGGGCACTCGCTGGGCGGCTCCCTGGCCGTGATGTGGGGACGGGACCACCCGGGCTCCCCAGGCGTGGTCAACCTGGACGGGCACGGGAGACGGCTCCGCCACCAGTACCTGGGCCTGGACGACGAGCAGGTGGCCGAGGTGGAGCGCCAGCTCCAGGCCTGGATGGACGACTCCGTGCGCTCCCTGGCGGGGCCCCTGGCGCCCGAGGTGCTGGAGCGCTTCCTCGCCCTGCACCGGGCCCTGGCCGAGGCGGCCGGTCTCGATCCCGGGTCCGGGCTCGACGCGTTCTGGCGGGGCGCCCGGCGGACCGGTGAGGGCACCTGGCTGCGCCCCGACCCGGGCGGTGCCGGGGCCGAGATCATGGCCCTGGGCCTGGGCCTAGACATGCTGGCCCTGAGCCGCGAGGTGCGCTGCCCGCTCCTCGTCGTGAGCGCCAGCGAGCTGCCCTCGGGAGTGCCCTCGGAATTCCTGTCCCGAGGCCTCAAGGCGCAGCGCGCCGGCCTGGCGCGGGACCTCGGAGAGCTCTCCGACACCCAGCCGAACGTGCGCCTGGCGACGGTCACGGCCACCCACAACCTGATCTGGGAGCGTCCCCAGGACGTGGCCGACGCCATCCTCGACTTCCTGGGAGAGCCCCAGGCCACGGAGCGCCGCTGAGGTTCGTGTTGCGACCCCAGGAGTTCAGACCGTCGCGCCCCGCCAGCTGGCCCGGAGGCGGAGAGGAGAGCGCCGAAGTCGCGGCCCCAGGGGCGAGCCTGCGGAGATGCTCATCCGCCTCCATGCCAATATGTGAGCATGTTGGATCGTAGGCTCCAGGTCCTGGTCGACGGAGATCGATGGTCCCGGCTGGCGCGGGAGGCCAGGCGGCGCCAGGTGTCGGTTGCTGTACTGGTGAGGGAGGCCATCGACGAGCGCTTCCCCTCCGACGATTCGCAGCGCCGCGCAGCCCTCCAGGTGGTGCTGGATGCTCCGCCGGTGGAGCTGCCGCCACCGGAGCAGCTGCGCCGAGAGCTGGAGGAGATCAGGACCCAGCGCGGGTGATCGTCCTCGATACCACCATCCTCGCCTACAGCGTGGGCAGCGACCACCAATTGCGCGATCCTGCGCGTCTCCTCCTGGGGCTGGTCCAAGTTGCGACCGTGCGTGCCACCATCACGGTGGAGGTGGTCCAGGAGTTCGCTCACGTATACCCTCGGCCCCGGCCGCGGACGGAGGCGGCCGACCTGGCACAGGAGTTCGCGGTCCGGCTCTCTCCCCTACTCCGTCCCGAGCCGGAGGATCTCTTGGAGGGCCTACGGATCTTCCGGATGGAGCCCAGCTTGGGGGCCTTCGACGCCGTCCTGGCAGCGACGGCCTGGCGGCGAGGCTGCGCCCTCACCTCCGCCGACCGGTCCTTCCGATCCGTGGACGGACTCATCTGTCTGGACCTGTCCGCCCCCACCTTCCTGGCCCAGGCCTC
>JASHRA010000203.1 GCA_030038765.1 Candidatus Dormiibacterota bacterium
TCGGAGGCCTCCTCCTGGTAGGTTGCCTCCCAGTCTAGCTGCGCCTCCAGGCCGCTCTCGGCCGACCTCCGGAGGGCCAGCTTGGCCAGCCCGAGCGCGCGGGTGGGACCCTCAGCGAGGGTGGTGGCCAGGTGGCGGTAGGCGCCGATGAACTCATCCGGTGGATGCACGCTGACGACCAGGCCGAGGTCCGCCGCGGCCGTCGCTGAGAGGCGCTCCTCGGTGAGGACCATCTGGAGGGCGCGTGAGAGCCCGAGCTGGCGGGGCAGGAAGAACGAGGTTCCGGTATCCAGCCCGAGCCCGATCTTGGAGAAGCCGCAGCTGAACCAGGCCTCCTGGCTGGCGACCCTGAGGTCGGCCGCCAGGGCCAGGCCCAGGCCGGCTCCGACGGCGGGCCCGTTCACCGCTGCCAGCACCGGGAGGGGCAGGCTGCAGAGGGCGCGCACCAGCGGGTTGTAGCGGTCCCGGACCAGGCCCCCGATGTCGGCCAGGTCCTCGCCCCGCTCGGCCCTGGGGAGCGCCTGGCCGGCGCAGAAGCCCCTGCCCGCGCCGGTGAGGACGAGGCAGCGGCAAGCAGCGTCGGCGCGGACCGCCTTCAGCGCGTCCTGGAGGCCCTGGGCCACTTGGTCATCGATGGCGTTCAGCTGCTCGGGCCGGTTCAGGACCAGCTCCACGACCCCCCTGTGGCGCCGGACAAGCACCGCTGATCTCGGGTCTTGGCTCATCTGGTGACTCCTAGGACCGGCTGGCGATCGGGCTCCCATCGCTCGCCTCCCGGGCCGGGCGGGGTCCCGACCCCCGGTACAATCTCGGCACGGAGGGGCGACTTAGCCAAGTGGTAAGGCAGCGGTCTGCAAAACCGCGATCCCGGGTTCGATTCCCGGAGTCGCCTCCATCTCCGCCCTCCTTGCCCGGGCCGGCTGGGGCGCGGCCCGTCGGTCCGGTCATTGTGCCCAACCTCTGGCCCTGGGAGGGACCCTCTCGCAGCGCCCGTCAGCCGTGAGCAGGAGCGCCGTGCTGGTCAACCCGACCCGGGTGCCGGGCCGCTCCCGACTCCGGGAGGAGGTGAACCGGGCGCTGGCCCAGGAGGGCTGGCCCGCGCCCCTCTGGTATTCGACCTCGGAGCGATCCGGGGGGCTGGAGGAGGCCAGGGCGGCGGTCGCGGCTGGCGTCGAGGTGCTCTTCGTGTGCGGTGGCGACGGCACCGTGAGGGCCGCCGCCGAGGCCGTGGCCGGCACCGGGGTGGCCCTGGCGCTGCTGCCGCTGGGGACGGGCAACGTCCTCGCCCTGAACCTCGGGATCCGGTCCGGCATAGCCTCGGCCGTGCGGCTGGCGACCAGTGGGACGAGGCGCCGCATCGACGTCGGGCTGGCCGACGGCAGGTGCTTCGTGGTCGCGGCCGGAGCCGGGCTGGACGCCCAGATGCTGGCCCGGGTCAACCGGCGGGCCAAGCGCTGGCTGGGTTGGCTGGCCTACGCCGCCTCGGTCCTGAGGCACCTGCGCGGGCCCGGCTTCCAGGTCACGATCACGGTCGACGCCGAGCCGCCCCGGCGGCGGCTGGTGCGCTCGGTGCTGGTGGCCAACGTGGGGCGTCTCCCGGGCGGGCTGACCCTGATCCCGTCCGCCCGTCCCGACGACGGCGAGCTCGATGTCGCCGTGATCGTCCCGCGCGGTCCCCGGGAGTGGCTGGCGACGCTGCTCAGCGTGCTCGGCGATCGTCCCCGGGGCGGCCGCCTCGAGACGCTCCGGGGGAGGCGGGTCGAGCTGTCCATGGACCATCCACAGGGCCGCGAGATGGACGGCGAGCTGCTCCCGGCGGGCGACCACCTCACCGTCTCGGTGCGGCCCGGCGCCCTACTCGTCTGCGTCCCCGGCCCGGTCCGGGCCGAGCGGCGGGGCGGCCCCTCTAGGGCCGGGTCAGGGGCGGGTGCCCCTCGCGGTCGCGCTTGAGCTCGAAGAAGTAGCCCCGACGGGTGAGGCGGAGGACGTCCCGGAGCAGCTCACGTCCCTCGTCGTCGGGGGGGACCTCGGTGATCACGGGTCCGAAGATGCCCGGCCCCTCGCCACCGTCCAGGATCAGGGTGGGGACGCCGAAGGCCTGGCAGGCCGCGACCGCCCGCCGGTGGTCGGCCAGGACCTCCTGCCACAGCTGCGCATCCTCCAGGGCTTCCGTCACGCCGCCGGGGCCGAGCCCGGCCGCCTCCCACGCCTCCTCCAGGAGGCCGTCGTCCGGGAGCTTGCGGCCGTCGCGGTGGACGCGCTCGCCGAGAGCGGTGTAGAGCCGGTCTACGCCCTGGTTGGCCTGGCTGCGCCGGGCCGCGGCCAGGAGCTGGAGCGAGGGCCCGCTGTAGCCCACCGGGCCCTCGGGCTCGGGAGCGCCCTCCTCGAGGTGGACCACCCCGAGGGAGAAGAGACGCCACTCTACCTCGACCTCGCCCAGCTCCTCCATGCGCCGGATCCAGCGGGAGGTGAGCCAGGCCCAGGGGCAGGCGGGGTCCACGTGGAGGACGACCCGCTCTGCACCCGGCACGCTCCCTATCGTAGGGGGTTCTTGGGGGGCCCCGGCACGGCCGCCGGCTGCAACCGGGCCGGGAGCGCGGGCGGGCGGGCTCAGCCAGGGAGGCGGGACCGGGTCAGCCGGCGCAGCAGCCGCGTCATGCGCCAGCTCCGGGACTGGAGCACCCGCTCCAGCTCGGCGCGGTCACGGCCCACCCGGCCGGCCTGCTCCTCCAGGGCCAGCATGCGAGCCCCCATGGCGGCCGCCTCGGCGACGCTGAGGTTCGCCGGCTCGCTTCCCAGGCTCGCCTCCAGGAGGGGGTGCATGGAGCGGGGGAGGGGGCGGTCAGGGGGCGCGCTGGGCAGCCGCCGCTCGGCGACCACGGAGTCGGTGGAGACGAGCGAGCCGTGGCGGGCCAGGTCGCAGACGAACCCCCAGCCCCACTGCTCCCGCAGCTCCGGGCGGAAGCGCAGGCCGAGCTCGCGGAGCGCGGCGGTGGCCGCCACCAGGCCACCCAGGTCGATGTAGTCATCGACGTAGAGGCGGGCGCGGTCGAAGCTCCCGGCCCTAAGCCCGAGCCGTTCCCTGACGACGAAGGCGTCGCCCACCACCTCGCCCGCGGCCAGCTGCACGGCGCCGTAGGCGGCGAGAGAGGCGGGCGCGGCCCGGAGCCGCCCCAGGAGCCGCTCGGCGAAGGTGGGGTAGAGGACGATCCCGGGCGGAAGGAAGGCGACGTACTCGGTCTCGACCCGGTCCAGGGCCTGGTTGAGCAGCTCCGCCCCGCTCTCTCCCGGTGCCCTGACCAGGCGCAGGCTCGGCAGCAGCGAGGAGGCCTCGCCGACCAGAGACTCGAGCCCGGCCTGGTCCACCCGCTCCGGGGCGACCACCAGGGGACGCAGGTCCGCCCCGGCCACCCCCACCAGCGAGTAGAGCGCCTCCTTGAGGCCACCGGCTCCTGGGACCGGGTGGGGGAGGATCACGGTCAGGCCGGGCGGCTGGAGCGAGGGCGCTTCCCGCGGCGCGCCGGAGGCAGCCGTCGGCGCCGCCTCCCGGGCCTCCCCGCCGGCTCTCGGCGTCAGCTCCAGCACGTACTGGTAGACGTCGAGGTTGGGGTTGAGGTGGTTGAGGCGGACGAGCGTCTCCACCTCCTCGGTCCCGAGGGCCAGCCGGTCACCGTGCTCCAGCACCTCGGTGGCGAGGGGGCCGTGGTGGACCCTCTCCGCGGTGGTGACCTCGAACCCCGCCGAAGCGGCCATCTGGGTGAAGCTGGCCAGGGTGAAGAAGCGCAGGTGGGTCCGGTCCAGGATCCCGGCCGGCACGTACCGCCACTGGTCCTGGGCCAGCATCAGCTGGATGTCGATGTGGGTGATGTTGGGGAAGCTGGTCAGCACCCGGCCTCCGGGCGAGAGCAGGCGGCGGGTCTGGGAGAGCGTCCGGAGCGGCTCCCCGAGGTGCTCCAGGACGTCGGCCAGGACGATGCGGTCGAAGGTGCGGCCGGCGAGCAGCTCCCCGAGCGGGACCTGGACAATGTCGGCCACTAGGACCTGCAGACCCTTCGCCGAGGCGGCCCGGGCCGCGTCCGGGTCCAGCTCGACGCCCAACACCTCGCAGTGGCGCTCGTTCTCCAGGGCCCGGGCCAGGTTCCCCGAGGCGCAGCCCAGGTCCAGGACCCGGCTCCCCTCGGGGACCAGGCTCATGATCAGCCCGTAGGTGGTGTTGAGGTTGGAGGAGTCGACCCCGTAGTCGTAGCTACCAGCGGCGCTCGGCATAGGCCCCTCCAGGGTCCAGGTGGATGTGCTCGCAGTCGCCCCGCTCCAGCGGCGCCACCTGGAGGCGCTCCGCGCCCAGCTCGAGCTCGGCCATGAAGCTCCGGGCCATGCTGGGGCGGAGCGAGTCGAGGAACTCCCGGGCCACCTCCTCGCCAAAGTACCTGCGCCGGAGGTAGACGCCGCCCAGGGCCTGGTGGAGGAGGGCGGGACGGCGGGCCCTCGCCCGCTCCTGGTCTCCCGTGACGTGCAGGAACTTGGCCCAGGGCACGTAGAGACAGCGCCAACCGGCCAGCCAGGCGCGCCAGCCGAGGTCCACGTCCTCGCAGTACATGAAGAGCCGGGGGTCGAAGCCGCCCAGCTCGCGGAAGGCGGCGCTCCGGGCCAGGAGGCAGGCCCCGGAGCACCAATCGGTCTCCAGCGAGTCCGTCCGGTACTGCTTGGGGTGTTCGATGGGGAACTGGGCGGCCTCGACCAGCGCCGCCCGGGGGTTCTCCCGCGCCACCGCCTGCAGCCCGGACACGGTCCCCGGGAGCAGCACACCATCGGGGTTGAGCAGGAGCAGGAACTCGCAGTCCTCGGAAGCAAGGCGGGAGAGGCGGTTGTGGCCCTCGCCGTAGCCGAGGTTCCCGTCGGGGGACGCGACGTAGCTCCACCCCCTCGCGGCGCACCAGTCCCGGAGGTCGGGGGAGGTCGGGGCGTTGTCCCAGACCGCCACCTCGAGGCCGGGGCCGGGCGCACCCGCGCTCCTGAGGGCGGAAGCGACCCGCTCCAGCCAGGCTTCGGAGTGGAAGAGGACCAGCTGGACCCGGGTGGTGGAGGGGCCCGCCCCGCCGTCAGTCACGGACCCTGGGTGCAGGGGCTGTGCCACGCTCACTCACCTCCGCCGAGCCAGGAGGGCGCAGGCCCAGTCCAGCCGGATCCGGGAGAGGGGCCCGCGCTCGCCTCGGCTCGGGCCCCAGCGGCCGGGAAGCTGGCCTCAAGGCGGGTAGTCTAGCAATCTCCGGAGCGCTGCTCGCGGGCCGGCGCGGTGGAGGCGCGGGCTGGTCCGGCGCGGTCCCGCCGGCTGCTAGGATCGGCTGACTCGATCTCAGGGAGCTTGGAGCCAGGTTGTCGCGCACCCCTGCCGTCGCCCGCGGCGTGATCGCGCCCCCTAGGGCTCACCGTGACGGGGTCGGGCCGTGAGCGCGCCGGTGCCGATCTTCGTGATCACCTGCGACCGCCTCACCGTGCTCCAGCGGGCCCTCGCGTCCTACCGCCGTGAGCTGGGCGACGCGATCCAGCTGGTGGTGCACGACAACGGCTCCAGCTACCCACCCATGCTGGAGTACCTCACGCGGCTGGAGGGCGAGGGGGTCGCCATCTTCCGCACCGGGCAGCGGATCCAGGACGTCTCAGGCCTGGACCGCGTCGCCGAGACCGTCTCCGCCTGGCGCGGACGCGCCGGCGCCTTTGAGCACTATGTGGTCACCGACCCGGACATCGAGCTGGTCGGGCCCTGCCCGGACCTCCTCGACCTCTACACCCACCTGCTCTCCACCTTCGACGTCCCGGTGGTCGGGCCGATGCTGAGGATCGACGACCTGCCCGACGCCTACCCCCTCAAGGAGCGCGTCATCGCCAGTCACCGGGAGCAGTTCTGGGACCGGGTCCCGAGCCGGACCGAGTGGCGCGGCCGGACCGTCCTCTACCAGGAG
>JASHRA010000204.1 GCA_030038765.1 Candidatus Dormiibacterota bacterium
CGCCACCTCGCTGACCGGCGACCCGTCCAGCACCTCCATCACCGCCCGGTACCGGTGCTCCACCTGCCACCCCGGCCCCTGCGCAGAAGAATCCCCCGCTGCCTCCATGGGCACAAATGCTGACCAAACGGGGCAGGGCCGTCAAGCATCTCCTGAGAACAAAGTGTCAGGCGTGTCGTGAGCCCTTACACAGCACGGTATCCGCTGGCCGGGCTGCTGCTGGCGCTGCCCGCGCTGGAGGCCACCGGCCTGCTGGACTGCGGCCGCAGCGTGTACGGCCGGCTCCGCGGCGGGTTCTACGGGCTGACCGCGACGCTGCTGACCATGGTGTTCCTGGCGCTGGCCGGGGAGCCGCGGGCCGAGGGCGCCACGAGGGTGCCGCCCGCCGCGCTGGGCCGGGTGCTCGGCCTGGACCGGGCGCCGGAGGCCAGGACGATCCGCCGCAAGCTCGGCGAGCTGGCCGCCGCGGGCAAGGCAGCGGACCTGATCATGGCGCTGGCCCGCCGGCACGCCGCCGCCCGGCCGGAGGCGCTGGGGTTCTTGTACGTGGACGGGCACGCCCGCGTCTGCTACGGGACCCGCACTGTGCAGAAGACCCATGTGGCGCGGCTGAAGTTCCCTGCCCCCGCGACGATGGAGACGTGGGTCACCGATTCTGGCGGTGGTCCGGTGTTCATGGTCGTGGCCGAGCCGTCGGACTCGCTGGCCGGCGAGCTGCGCCGCCTGCTGCCGGACCTGCGCCAGATCGCGGGCGAGGGACGGCGGGTGACGGTGTGCTCCGGCCGGGGCGGCTGGTCCCCGGCCCTGTTCGCCGACATCACCGGGGCCGGGTCCGGCCTGCTCACCTGGCGCAAGGGCCCGGCCCCGGACCTGCCCGCCGCCGGGTTCACCACGATCACGTGCACCGACGACCGGGGGCGGTCCCACGAGTACGAGCTCGCCGATTCGGCCGTGGAACTGGCGATCAGCGACGGGCCGCGCAAGGGGCAGACGGTCAGCCTGCGGCAGGTCACCCGCCTGGTCCCCGCCAAGGCCGGCGGCACCCGGCAGATCCATGTGCTGACCTCCCGCACCGACCTGGCCGCCGGGGAGGTGTGCTGGCGCATGTCGTCGCGGTGGCGGGAGGAGAACTACTTCCGCTACGCCCGCACCCGGTTCGCCCCCGGCGCCCTCGACTCCCACGCCGCTGCTCCGGACGACCCGGGCCGCACGGTGCCCAACCCCGCCAGGAAGGCCGCGGCCACACGGATCAGGCAGGCCGAAGCCGCCGCACAGGCGGCCGAGACAGCCCGGGACGCCGCGCTGCTGAAGCTGCGCAGCCCCGCCCCCGGCCAGGCCGCCTACCTCACCAACCCGGTGATCAACGCCCTGGCCGCCCCGGCCGGGGCCGCCTGGCGCGAACTCGGCGAAGCGGACATGGCCGCGGCGGCCATCCCGGCCCGGATCCCGCCCGGCGAGCTCGCCCCGGACATGGTCCGCCTGGACGCCGAGACCAGGCAGATCACCCACGCCATCCGGATGGCCGCCTGCAACGCCGAAACGATCCTGGCCCGCGCCCTGGACGGGCACTGCGCCCGCGCCGGCGACGAGGCATACGCCCTGATCCGCGAGGCGCTGACCGCCTCCGGCGACATCATCCCCGGCCCCGGCCAGCTGTTCATCCGCCTCGACCCGCTCACCGCGCCCCGGCGCACCCAGGCCCTGGCCGCCCTCTGCGACCAGCTCACCCAGACCCGGGCCTGCTACCCGGGCACCGATCTCGTCCTGCGCTACGAGGTCAAACCGCACCCCGGCCCTGCATAAACGATCTCCCTATGTCAGGAGTCCTGGGCCCTCACCATAGCTCGGTGCTCACGGGGTGAGGTGCCCAGCGAGAGCTGACCGCACTCGTACCGGCAATGCTTTTACGCCTCCAGCGGCAGGTGTCCGTTCTCGGCGATGGCGGCTAGTAGGGGCTCTTACCTGGGGCTTTGGCCAAATCGGTTGAGAATTCCCTCGGGTGTTTGTCTTAGATGACCTGGCCTCTTCTGGCCGGGTGCGTATATTGCAGTTACTTTGCAGGCTCGCCGGTGACATTAGTGCCGGTGCTGCTCGGGGCCGACCTGCCCGTCTCGTCAGTACTCGCACTGTTCGGTTGCACTCTGCGGAACAGCTGATCGCGCTTACTCTTCAGCTCATCTTGTTCTCTGGCTCGCCGCTCCTGCTGCTTGGCGCGGGGTTCCACAGATGCCTCGACCTCTAGAGTGCCGAGGCGACCCAGGACCGAGGCATTGCTTACGGTCTTCTGGATCTCCTCCAGCGACTTTCCGATGTCGTCGAGCGTCTTCATGCTGGTGAACATCGTGCCCTTCATGGCGTCAATGTCGATGACGCTGGTTCCCATGTACTTGTGCCCCGAGGAGTCCTGGTAGCTCACCGATACCTTGTGGGAGGCGGGCAGGTCGTCCCTTCCGTTGCGCGCGAAGTGGCTGTCATAGAAAGCCCTCATTTCCTGCCCTGGAGCGATCATCGCCACTGGCTCCGTGAGCATTCTGGCCTTGGAGAGCTCGAACCCGGTCTCCTCCACAGCGCTGACCGGAGGCGGGTCGAGCCTGATCGAGACAGCCTCGGCGGGACGCTGGCCGATGTTTCTGACTACCAGGTCGAACAGGTGACGACTCGCCAGGGTCGGCTCTACGGTGACGATGACGTATGGGCGCCTCCCCTCCAACTCGGCCCGGCGGGTCTCGCTGATCTGCTCACGTGCGCTACTCCACTGCCTCTTCGCGTAGAGAGCCGCCACCACCGCCACCGCAAGGAGGCCAGCAGTCAGAAGCGTGGTAATCCCTGTCCAGGCCGTGGCCGATAGGCCCCAGAACGTATCACTGCGCACCCACCGAGTTTTGCAGAAGCGCACCAGTTACCTGGAACAGCAACACGCTGGTCGACTCGCCGCAGCAGGCCAGAAAACTGAGGCAATCCCCGTTCCGGTGGGAACTGTTGGTGAACTCCCTCATGAGTGGCCAACTAGCTCGACCTTGGCCAACTACACGCGATCCCTACAGTGGTGCTCGGACGGGTTAATGCGGCTGCTCCACTGGACTTCCATGCGCCGGGCGCGGCGTCGGCCGGCGGCCAGGATGGCGCGGACGACTGCCTCGTCGTCAGCGTCGTAGGTGAAGAACCAGCCGAACCCGCCCATCGGCCATCACAGTCCAGCTCGTGTTCCCCGGGAAGACGTCGATCCCAGCTGGTTCAACAGGCTTGCAGCTACGGATACGAAAAAGATCCCGAACGACGTCATGCCGCAGATCATGTCAGGACGTGGGGTTCGTGTCGCATGAATTTGCCGGTATTAATCCTGCGATCCGCTGCAGCCTCAATTCCGGCCAAGACGATTGTCGTCGTGGGAAGCGGTGGCTTGCCTTCATCTTTCATCTTTCCGGTCATGGCCACCGTGTCCGGAACGGCGAGTTGCGGGGTCGGCAGCTTCCGGACTGCGCGGTGAGCACTTCAGGGTGTAGCGGGGAAGTGTTTGAGGAGAAAGCGGGCTACTGCGGTGACCACCTGCATCCGGAACCGGGCTTCTTCAGCATCGGACTGGCCCGGGTGGGAGCCGTTGGTGTGGGTCATGGACCACAGTCCGTCGAGAAGCTTCCCCCCGTCCTTCTCGGGGATGTATCTACCATCGATCAGGTGCCTGACCACACGGCCGCCCTGGTTAGCGCTCGGCTGCCCTGTCTTGCCGTCAAGGGCGCGCTGATAGCCGGTGTGGTCCTCAGCGAGGCGGGTGGCGAGGTCTTCAAGGGCGGCCCGCAGGTCCCCGTTGGCCGACTCGTACTTTTTGTTGACGAGCCCGTCGACCGCGTGCCGGTAGTGGTTCAGGGCAATGGTGTACCCGCGTGCGGCGAGTTCGCCCTCCAGCGCAGTGATCTCCTGCGGGAGCGCCACTGGTGTCGGCTCGGTCGGCAGGAGCTGGTAGCGTCTTTGGGCCCGACCCGGCTTGCCCTGAACGGTCGCCTCAAGGTCCAGACCGTCGGCACGCAGCCTCTCCCGAAGGTCGTCCAGCCAGTCGGACGAAAAGGGGTTCTTGCTGATCATTTGCTGGACAAGCCCCTCAACGAAACTGAGCAGGGCGCGGCGAGCCTCATCATCGCCGGCGTCGGCAGCCGCTCGTGCGCCGACGAGCCGGGAGCGCAAGAGCTCATCCTTGTTGTCCTCGCGGCTACCGTACTGGAAGATGTCGGTCTTCATCATGAGGGTCTTGATGTGGCTGGCGGTCATCTTCTTGGAGCCAGTCTCGATCAGCAGGCCCAGGGTTGGGTCCGAGAGAATGGCCATGGAAATCAGTCCTTCCTCCTTGGCCAACGGCCCCCACTAAGGTACCGCTGATCAGGTCCGGGTCCGGGGTCCATTCCCGGCGTGGACAGTGCCGTCAGGTTCGTGGACAGCCTGGGTGGTCATTCCCTATTGGCTGACAGTGACGGTATCCTGCCGAGCCACTGGCGGTGAGGCCAAACAGGTCCGTGAGGCGGCGGACGTTACGTCCCTGCGCCCGGGCAGGGTAATCGGCGGATCGGCGGCGGCATCGTCAGCATCGCTTCCCGAGGCTAGCCACCGCACCACCGGAAACAGGAAAGGCTGGGTCCCGCCCGCAGACAGCGGCGGGACCCAGCCTTTCAATTCCCTGCTCAGGCCGGCCTCGGGCTCTGCCGCGCTTCGGCCATGCGGCTGCGTGCCCAGCGCCGGGACTTGCCAAACATGCCCGCGAGCTTGCGTTCCGACAGCGGCTCGCCCTTCTGAACGCTGCTGCTGTACGCGGAAACCGCTGCTGCAATGACGTCGCGGCCGGGGATCTGGTCCGCTGGCGCGCCTAGATGGTCGGCTGCCTGGTCCGGGTGGTCCGCCTGGTCCGGCCCTGGTACGGGCCGCTGGTCCGCTCGTACCACGGGGATCAGTGGCTCCGGGGCGTGCCCGCCCGTGGTCGCGAGACCGGTGACTTCCCTGTGCTGTCTCCCCTGTCCCGCATCTGCCACCTGGCCAGCTGCGGACCACGGGTGATCCGCTGCCGTGTCCGGGTGGTCCGCTGCTGGTTCACGGGCCGGTCCGCCCGCCGCCGCAGTCCTGATGATCCAGACCAGCAGCTCATAACTTCCCACCAGGCTGGCCGCTGGCCAGGCGGCGATGACCGCGCCGACTGGCCCGTGGGACCAGCCCTGGGCCATGTTCGCGGCCAGCGTCGCGACGATGCCGAGCGCGAGCAGCCAGCGGGCCAGGACCGGGACCGGGAGCCGGTGCCGCGCGGCATAGAGGTTGACCATCGAGCTGGCGTACACGAGCCCGTCGATCGTGGCCGGCTCCAGCCGGGCGGTGACCCCGGTCTCGCCGTGGGCGCAGACGACGGCGTAGGCGTGCCAGTAGGAGACGTACGCCGCGACCCCGGCCACGGCCAGGACAGCGATCGCCGTCGACACGCGGATCGCCCGGTCCACGCCCGCGGTCGCGGCAGGCTCCCAGCCGGTCCTCGGGTCCGGGACGAGTGCGAGAGCGGTCACCGTCCTTCCTCCGTTTCCTGCCTGCGGCGGCTGGTGACCAGC
>JASHRA010000205.1 GCA_030038765.1 Candidatus Dormiibacterota bacterium
GCTCCGCCCTCGACCAGGCGCCCCCGCCGGCCGCCCTGGAGCCCCTGCTCCAGGAGTTCCCCGTGACGCGCGACTACCTGCTCGCCGCCGACCGCCCCGAGCTCCGCCTGCCCTGGGGCGACCCGCTCTCCCAGAGCGGCGCCGACCGCCGCCTCAGCGACGCCGCCAGCCGCCTGGTGGGCGCCGCCCTGGAGCGCCTGCTGGGGGACGGACTGCCCGGCCTGGAGCTGGTGGCGCTCCGGGGGGCGCGCATGCGCTTCCGGGTCGAGGCGCCCGACGGGGAGCTGGGGGAGCGGCTCCGGGCGGGCGTCGAGTCGGCCTTCTCGGAGCTGCTCGGCTACCCGGCCCGCCCGCTCCTGGCAAAAGCTTAGGCTTGACAGAACTATTCGTCTTAGGCTAAGCTTTTCCCGAGCTGGCCGAGGGGGGCCAGCGAGCTGATACCGGCCGTTAGCTCAGGGGTTTGCCTTGGCCTTCAACCAACCTTCCATCCACCTCTCCCAGCGGAAGCGCCTCGCCATCGTGGTGGCGGTGATGCTGGGGCTGTTCCTCAGCGCCCTCGACCAGACCGTGGTCGGGACCGCGCTCCCCACCATCGTCACCGACCTCGGGGGCAACAACCTCTACGTCTGGGTGGTGACCTCCTACCTGCTCACCAGCACCATCACGGTGCCGGTCTACGGCAAGCTCTCCGACCTCTTCGGCCGCAAGCTGATGCTGACCATCGGCATCAGCCTCTTCCTGGTCGGCTCCGCCCTCTCCGGGCTCTCCCAGAACATGGGCGAGCTGATCGCCTTCCGGGGCCTGCAGGGGATCGGCGCCGGGGCCCTCTTCCCCATCGCCCTGGCCGTGGTCGGGGACCTCTTCACGCCCCGGGAGCGGGGCAAGTACCAGGGCTTCTTCGGGGCCGTCTTCGGCGTCGCCTTCCTGGTCGGACCCTTCCTCGGCGGCTGGATCACCGACAACATCAGCTGGCACTGGGTCTTCTACGTCAACGTCCCCATCGGCATCATCGCCCTGGCCGTGATCGCGACCCAGCTGCCCAACCACCGCCGGGAGGGCACCACGCCCTCGATCGACTACTGGGGCACGCTCGTCTTCACCGCCGCCGTCGTGCCCATCCTCATCGGGCTCACCGAGAAGGGCCTCACCGGCAGCGGGGGCAGCTCCTACTCCTGGTTCGCACCCCAGGTGGGCGGTCTCATCCTGCTCGGGCTGGTGCTGGCGGTCGCCTTCCTCTTCATCGAGGCTCGCACCAAGGAGCCGATCCTGCCCCTCGACCTCTTCCGCAACCGCACCTACGCCGCCTCCCAGGCGGCCATGTTCCTCATGTCCTTCGCCTTCTTCATCGCGGTCATCTTCCTGCCCCGCTACTACCAGGCGGTGCGCGGCGTCAGCGCCACCGCCTCCGGCTACATGCTCTGGCCGCTGCTGGTGGGCCTCATGGGCACCAGCATCGCCGGCGGCCTGATCATCGCCCGCACCGGTCGCTACAAGGCGCTCCTGGTCAGCGCCATGGTGGTGATGTGCGCCGGGCTGCTGCTGATGACCCAGCTCAGCGCCACCACCAGCGACCCCGTCCTCTGGGCCTGGCTCTTCGTCCTCGGCATCGGCATCGGTCCAGCCATGTCCGGCTACACCCTGGTGGTCCAGAACGCGGTCCCGGTCAGCAAGCTGGGGGTGGCCACCAGCACGCTCACCTTCGGGCGCCAGATCGGTGGCACCGTGGGCCTGGCGGTGGCCGGCACCGCCCTCGTCTCCACCGTCAACAGCCGCTTCCCCAAGGACCTGGCCCAGCAGCACGTGCCGGCCACCCTCTCGGGGCACCTCTCCACCGCCTCCAACAGCAACCTCACCGGCGTCGGCAACCTGGCCGCCGAGCTGGCCAAGGCGCTGCCCCCGGCGGCGCACCCCTACATCGGCGCCATCGTCACCGCCATCCACGACGCGCTCGCCCAGGCCATCGCCCAGAGCTTCTGGATCGGCCTGGTGGTGGCCCTGGTCGCGGTCGTGGCCACGCTCTTCCTGAAGGAGCTGCCGCTGCGCACCACCCATGGCGACGAGGAGCCGCCCAAGGCCGGCAGCGGAACCCCCTCCGAGGCCTCCCCGGAGGAGCTGGTGCCGGCCCGATGAGGGAGGCCCCGGCGCTGCGCACCGGCCCTCCCGCCGAGGCCGCCGCGAGCGAGCTGGAGCAGCTGCGGGTGCGGGCCGCGGCGCTGCTCGAGGAGCTGGCCTCGAGCCACCTCAAGGCGGACCCGCGGAGCTGGTGGTGCCGACGCGACCTGAGCCTGGCCCAGATGCACCTGCTGATGGTGCTGCGCGACACCGGCCCCACCACCGTGGGCCGCCTGGCCGAGGTGCTGGGCGTGAGCCTGCCCTCCACCAGCGCCACCGTGGACCGGCTGGAGGAGCACGGCCTGGCCCTGCGCCAGCGGGACGACGTGGACCGCAGGCTGGTCCGGGTGGCGCTCTCGCCCGAGGGCGCGGCCCTGGCCGAGGAGGCCTCCGGCTACCGCGGCCAGCGGGTGCGCTCGATCCTGCTCAGCTTCGACGCCGGTGAGCTGCGCGCGCTGATCAAGGTGTTGCGGGCGGTCCAGCGATGTTCCGCCGCGCCCCCTGACGCCGGGCCGGCCTGAGGCCGGCCCGGCCGGCGGGAGAGAACCCGCCCCAGCCCCCTGGCGAGGCGGACCGGCGCTTGGCCGACCGGCCGGGGACTCCAGGGCCGCTCCGCCCGGGCTGGGGGCGCGCTGAGGCCGAGCGCCTCCACCGCCTGATCGCCGATGCATCCGCCGCCTGGGGGCCGGACGCCGCCAGGGAGGGGCTCCCTTGCAGGCGCTCCCCGCTGCCGCAGGGGCACGGGGAGTCCCCGGAGTGCGGCTCGCCCCCAGCTCAGGGCGGTGGCCGCTCCTCCACCGGTCATCCATTGACAGCTTTCAGTTAGATAGGTAGTCTTCTATCGATGGCACCGGCGCTGCAGCTCAGCCCGAAGACGAAGCGCCTCCCCGGCGAGCCCTGCTGTGAGCCGGTCGCCTATCCCGAGGTCCCGGGGCAGGCGGCGGAGCGGATGGCGGCGGCGGCCAA
>JASHRA010000206.1 GCA_030038765.1 Candidatus Dormiibacterota bacterium
GGCCCGCCGTTCCGCGCCGCCCTCGCGGGCCGGCCGGGAGACCGCCCCAGGGGCCCGTCCGACACCGGGGAGGGGTGCCGGGCGGGCCCGACTGCCGACTCCAGCCTCGCGCCCCCGTGGCCCCGGGCCACGGGGGACAACGCGCCCTTGCGGGCGGGCGGATACCCGGGCCCCGGTGCGGGTGCCACCTCCCGGGCAGAGATAAGGCGGCCCTTTGAGGCCCGGGTACGGCGATCGCCCATCCCGGAGGGCCGCCATGCGGTCGGGGCCGGACCGGTTAACCGGCCAGTTCGCCGGCCCGGCCACCGCAGCTCAGCATGGGCCTCGGCCGAGCCCCGGGGGAGCGCGACAACGCCTGTTCGACGGCGGGCGGAAACCCGCGCTGGGAGGGCCCTGGCGGAGCCCTCCCACGGGCCCGTTGCCCGGGTGGAATCTCCGGTCGGCCGTGCGCGGGATCGCCCTTCTCCCCGCCTCCAGTGGGGTCCGACCATGACCTCAGTTCTGGCTCGAATAGCGAAATGAGGAGCGGTGAGATGGAGAGCACGAACAGGCCGAGGATCGTGGTCGGGACGGACGGCTCCAGCGGCAGCCGGCGCGCCCTGCGCTGGGCGCTGGCGGAGGCGGAGCTCCGGGGAGCCGAGCTGGACGTGGTCCACGCCATCCAGCTCTACGCCGTCTCCCTGGGGGTGCCGACCTACCCCACGGCGCACATGCACTATCCCTACGACGTCGAGGAGGCGGGCCGGCACCTGCTGGACCAGGAGCTGGCCGAGCTGCCGGTGGGCCGGGGTGAGGTCGCGGTCCACGGCGAGCTGGTGGAGGGGCGCCCGGCGGCGGCCCTCATCGAGCGCAGCCTGGGAGCCGAACTCCTGGTGGTGGGCTCGCGGGGCCTGGGTGGCTTCAGCGGCCTGCTCCTCGGTTCGGTGGCCCAGCAGTGCGCCCAGCATGCCCACTGCCCGGTGGTGGTGGTGGGTCCGGCGGTGGAGCTGCCCCAGCTGGCGCAGGAGGCCGCGATCGGGGTGGGGGCGGCCATCTGACACCGACCGCTTCCCGGGAGCGGCGCCCGACGGGGGTGCCGCTCCCCTTTCCCTTGCCAAGGAGACGGCCCGGGCAGCGAGGGTTTTCACGCAGGGTACAAACGACGCTTGCCCGCTCCCGCCCCCGCTGCTGGGAGCCAAGACTTGGTTCCAGAAGCTGGCGTTGGGCCAGCCGGTGAGCGGGACCGGAATCCTGCAGGGAAGCGGAAGAGATGTCGACGATAGCGATCTCGAAGGTGCTAGGACGGGCCGGGAGCGTCACCCAGATCCCCGAGCCCAAGTTCGCGCGTTTCGTCTTCGCAGACACCCGGCTCAGTTGGCTCTGGCTGGTGGTCCGCGTCTACGTCGGCTGGCAGTGGGTGAGCGCGGCGATCGAGAAGATCCAGGGACCGGGCTGGGTCGGCAGCACGGCCGGTGCGGGCCTGACCGGGTTCGTCAAGGGGTCGATCGCGCAGACCGCGGGTGCGCATCCCGCCGTTCAGGGTTGGTACGCGACCCTGCTCAAGGACCTGGTGCTGCCCCACGTGGTGGTCTGGTCCTACCTCGTCACCATCGGTGAGCTGGCCTGCGGAATCGGCCTGATCTTGGGCGTTTTCACCGGCATCGCCGCTTTCTCCGGTGCCTTCATGAACATGAACTACATGATGGCCGGGGCGGTGAGCATCAATCCCATCCTGCTCTTCCTCGAGCTGCTGCTGATCCTGGCCTGGCGGGTGGCCGGCTACATCGGCGTGGACTTCGCCCTGCTCCCGGCGCTGGGCACTCCGTGGCGTCGGGGACCGCTGGCGAGCGCTGCGCAGACCGCGTGAGCGTCGCGGCAGCAATCGGCGCGGGAGGCGCCGCCGGCGAGTGCCGGAGGCGCCTTCTTCATGTCTGCCAGCCGGTCGCGGATGGGCTCACGTCGCCGCAGCTGAGCAGCGGCACGCCGTCGGAGCCACCGTGCCAGCGTCCGCGCCGAGGCGCCGGGATGGGGCGCTCCTTCACACCCGTCTCACCAGATCGCGCTCCAGGCTCCGGCGCGCCTCCGCCACCCGGGCCTGCAGCTCCCAGCCGGCCAGGCCCTGCTCCAGCTGGCGGCAGAGCGCGTAACAGGCCTTGGTGGCCCGGAGGGCGTCGCCCGGGTCCACCCCGGGAGGTGGCTGGAGCTCGGTCAGGGGAACCCCCCGGGACCAGTTGTAGACGTACTCGACGTGGTCCAGGGAGGGCGGCCGGCTCTCCGACAGCCCCAGCTCCTGCTCCATCTCGGAGAGCTCGCGCTGGTTCTTGAGCAGGCGCCTGGCGGCCCGCTCCAGCTCCGCCGTGGGCATCCGGCGCCGGCGTCCGGGCCGGTCCGGGTTGCGGTCCTCGGCGGCCAGCATGGTGAGGGCGCCGCAGATCTCGGCGGCGGACATCTCGGCCAGCCAGCCCTCCTCCACCGCCTGGGTCACGAGCAGGGTGTTCTCGCCGTAGACGGCGGCCGCCAGCAGGCCCAGGCGCGTCGGGCGGTCGTCCAGGAGGTAGCCCAGCTGGCGGAGCATGGTGCGGTAGGCGCGGAACTGGCGGCGGTAGTCGTGCTCCCGCTCCCGGGCGGCCTCCTCCGAGCCCCGGAGGGCCGCCTCCAGCTCCGCCATCTCGCCCCGGCAGGCGAGGTGGTCGGGCCGGATGGGGCAGCCCGGGCAGGGCGAGGAGCGCACCCGCTGCTCCGCCTGGCGCATCTCCCGCCGCAGCCGCTCCAACTGGCCGCCGGGGTCCTGGGTGCCGCCGCCGTAGCGCCCACGGCGGCGGTCCCGGTAGTGCCCCCGGCGCAGCAGTCGGGCCGCCGAGCGGGCCTCCTCCAGGGCCCGCTGCGCGCCCAGGAACTGGCTCAGGGTGCGCTCCGTGCAGGCCACGCGGGGATGGCGGAAGCGACGCCGGCGCAGGTCCTGGAGCCGGGCCTCGAGGTTGGGTCGGTTGGCCCGCAGCTCCTCCAGCGAGCGCAGCCGCTGGAACTGCCCGAAGGACTGCTCCAGCAGCCCCTCGGCCTCTACCGGGCTGTGACGGCGGAGCAGGTTGAGGGTCATGTTGTAGGTGGGGGCGAACTTCGACTCCACCGCCATGTCGTTGCCCAGCAGGGTCTCGCAGATGACCCCCAGGTCGACCTCCGGGTCGCGCAGCACGACGCCGTGGCCGATGAGGTCGATGCCGCGCCGCCCGGCCCGGCCCAGGAGCTGGGCCAGCTGGCCGCTGCGGAGCGGCGCAAAGCCCTGGCCGTCGAACTTGGTGAAGGTGGAGATGACGCAGGCGCGGGCCGGCATGTTGAGCCCCAGGGCCAGCGTCTCGGTGGCGAAGACGCAGCGCAAGAGCCCCTCCTGGAAGAGCTGCTCCACCGTCTCCTTGACGTAGGGGAGGAGGCCGGCGTGGTGCATGGCCAGGCCGCGCCGGAGCAGGTCCATCTGCAGGCTCTGGCTGTAGAGCTGGGCCTCCTCCCGGTCCTCGACCGCGCCCAGGCGCTCGGTCAGGACCTCGTCGATGCGGAACTTCTGCTCCAGCGAGGTGAGGTCGATGCGGTGGGTGCTGCAGCGGGCCAGGGCCTCGCGGCAGCCGCGGCGGGAGAAGATGAAGTAGATGGCGGGGAGCATGTCCTGCTCCGCCAAGCGCTCGATCACCCTGAGGAGGTCGTTCTCGGCGGCCCAGGCGAGCCGGCTCTGGGGCAGCTGGCGCTCGCCCACCCGCTCCTCCTGGGCCCGCTCCAGGGTGCGGCGGTCGAGGCGGCCCCGCGCGTCCAGCAGCGGCAGCAGCTGGTTGTGGATGCCAAGCCAGGTGCGCAGCTCCACCGGCCGCTCGGTGCGCACCACCACCGCCATCGGACCCCGGCGCTCGCTCATCCAGGCCGCCACCTCGTCGACGTTGGTGATGGTGGCGGAGAGGCCGATGAACTTGATCTGGGGCGGGGCCTGGACGATGACCTCCTCCCAGACCGTGCCCCGCGGGTACTCGTCGATGTAGTGGACCTCGTCCAGCACCACCCAGCTGACCCGCTCCAGCGAGCGCGGGTCCTCGTAGATGAGGTTGCGCAGGATCTCCGTCGTCATCACCACCACCGGGGCGAAGGGGCGGATCGAGGTCTCGCCCGTGACCAGCCCCACCCGCTCCTCGCCGAAGCGCCCGCAGAGGTCGGAGAACTTCTGGTTGGAGAGGGCCTTGAGGGGGGAGGTGTAGAGCACCCGCCGGCCGCCCCCCTCCGGTCCCAGGGAGCGCCAGATGGCCCACTCCGCGACCAGCGTCTTGCCGCTCGAGGTGGGGGCTGAGACCAGCACCCCCTGGTTGTGCTCCAGCGCCTCTATGGCCTGGCGCTGGAAGGGGTCGAGGGGGAAGGGGAGGGAGCGCTCGAACTCGGCCAGTCCGGGGACCAGGGCGCCCGGGCGGCTCAAGCCTGGGCCACCGGCCCCGCCCCCACCTGGAGGGCGGTCCGGCGCTGGCGCTGGCTCAGGCGCCAGGCCAGGAGCAGCAGCGGGACCCCGATCAGGAGCACGCCCACGGCGGTCAGCTGGGCCTGCTTCAGGCCGAGGGCGATGACGGGGACGTTGACCGGGTTGCGGAGGAAGAAGAGCCCGAACTGGCTGACCGCGTAGAGGCCGATGTAGGTGATGCCGACGACGCCGTCCGGCACCCCCCGGTGGCGCATCCAGAGGAGGACGCCCAGCAGCAGCAGGATGACCAGGATCTCGTAGGCGGCGACCGGCTGGTAGCCGACCCCGAGCTCGGGGGCGAAGCTGTGGGGGTTGGTGTAGGCGGTGGCCCAGGGCAGGTTCGAGGGGTAGCCCAGGATGTCGCCGTTGATGATGTTGCCGACCCGCCCGATGGGCTGGCCCACGGCGGCGAAGAGGGCGCCCGCGTCGAGCAGCACCCAGAAGCTGACCCGGAGGCGCCAGCTGAGCAGGAGCAGGGCCAGGCCGGCGAGGAAGATGGCGCCGAAGAAGGCCATCCCGCCCTGCCAGACGGCCACCATCTCCAGCGGGTGGGTGAAGTAGTAGGCGGCGCCCGACTGGAGGTCGTAGAAGAGCCGGCCTCCGACCAGCCCGGCGACGATGGTCCAGAAGCTGATCAATCCCAGCCGCTGGCGCGGTACCCCGTGGCGCTCGGCGTAGGGGAGGGCGACCTGGAGCGCGACCAGGATGGCCACGGCGTAGCCGACGCCGTACCAGTGGATGGAGAGCGGGCCGAGCTGGAAGACCGGGTCGATCCCGATCTTGATCAGCGCCAGCTGGAAGCTCACGTCTGGATCAGCTCGATGTCCTGTCTGGTGAGCAGCGCCTCGCCCCGACCCCCGTCCTCGGCGACCCAGTCGGCGACCCGGTTGAGGATCTGGTCGGCGTGGCGTCGGTCGTTGCTGACGCAGGCCACGCCGATCACCGCCAGCTGCCAGGAGTCGAGGCTCTCGACCTCGGCCACGGCCACGTTAAAGGTGCGCCGCACGCGCGCGGTGAGGGAGCTGACCACCTGCCGCTTGGCCTTGAGGGAGCGGCTCTGGGGCAGGTGCAGGGTCAGCACCAGGCTGCCGATCACCATGGCGGTCAGTCTAGTTGGGGCCGCCACCAGGCCTCGGAGCGGCGCCCGACGGCTGGCGCCTGCCGCCGGAGACGGCTCCGGGCTGGGTATAACGCGTTATACTCAGCCCGTGAAGGTCGCCGTCTCGATCCCTGACAGCCTCTACGAGGCGGCGGACCAGCTGGCCCGGCAGCGCGGTCTGGACCGGTCGGCGCTCTACGCCCGCGCCCTCTCCCGCTTCTTGGCGGACGAGGATGGTGACGTGCTGACCGACATGATCAATGCCACCTGCGCCGAGACGGGGCGCGAGGACCTCGCCGAGTTGGCCAGCGCGGACCTGCTCGATAGCGGATCGTGGGAGTGGTAGCCCGGGGCGAGGTCTGGTGGGTCGACTTCGGGGCTCAGCTGGGCAGCGAGCCGGCGAAGCGGCGGCCGGCGGTCGTGGTTTCGGACGACCGGTTCAACCGCTCGCGCCTCAGCACGGTGACGGTGGTGGCAGTCACCTCCAACGTCCGCCTCGCCGCTCGTCCGGGCAACGTCTTGCTCGCTCGCGGAGTGGCGGGCCTCGACCGGCCCTCGGTGGTCAACGTCACCCAGCTCGCCACCATCGACCGCCGACGGCTTGCTGACCGCTCCGGAGTCCTGCCCCGCTCAGACGTGGCGCACATCGATGACGGGCTGCGCCTGGCGCTCCGGCTGTGACCTGAGAAGGGTGCGTCCAGGACCCGCCGCCCCAGGTCCGCGCCACCTCGGCGACGCGGCTCGCTGAGCCGGACGCAGCCTCCGGCAAGGACCTTCGAGAAGCGCCCCAGACTGGCCCCCAGGACCTGCGTCCCCGGGCCAGCGCCGGGGACGATGTCGGGGCTGCTGCCCCCTCAGCCCGGGCCCACGGGCGCGGCCGCTCGCCGAGGCGTCCGCCGTGACGCGGGGAGACGTGCCCCTGCGGGCGTCGATCGCAGCGGAACGCGGGTCCCGGCTTGGAGCCGGGCCCGATCCTTCAGCCACTGATCAGCGCCACGGCCAGGGCCGCCAGGACCAGCCCCAGGCCCTGGAGTCGGCTCCAGCGCTCCTCCAGGAAGATCCGGGCCAGGACCACGGTCGCGGCGGGGTAGAGGGAGGTGACCACTGCCGCCACCGCCAGCGCGCCGTGGCCGGTGGCGCTGAGGAAGAGGATGTTGGCCGCACCCGAGATCACCCCCGCCGGCACCGCCAGCGGGGCCACGCCCCGGAAGTTGGCCCGCCCCGCTCGGGAGCGGAGCGCCGCCGCGGCGATGATGAGGACGGAGACCGCCTGCCCGGGGACCAGCGGCCAGGTGCCGGCATGGGTGCCGGCGCGGTCGAGACCGATGAAGAGGAGGGAGAAGCAGACGCCCGCCAGGAGTCCCTCCAGGACGCCGCCGCTCCGGCCCGGCTGGGCCCCGCCCGTCCGGGAGATGAGCGTCACCGCGGGCAGAGCGAGGACGATCCCGCCCAGCGCCAGCAGCCCCGGCCGCTCCCCGAGGCCGAGACCGACCAGGGCGGGCAGCAGGGCGGTGATGAGGGCCGAGAGCGGCGCCACCACCGCCATCCGGCCCCTCGCCAGGCCGCGATAGAGGGCCAGGGTGCCGAGGCCGCTGCCGAGCCCGCTGGCGGCCCCCCACAGCAGGGTCGCGGGGTGAGGCGGTGCCCAGGGGATGAGCCAGAGCCCCAGCAGCGCCGCCAGGAGGCCGAAGGGTTGGGCCAGGATCGCCGCCGTGGCCGCCCCGCCCCGGCGCCCGGCCAAGCCGGCCATGTAGTCCGAGCCGCCGTAGCCGAGGGCCGCGAGCAGGCTGAGCAGCACCACCACCTAGCCCGTCTCCTCCCCGGGCGCCACGCCAGGTGGCGCCGGCCCGCTCAACCGGCCCGGCGCAGCATCTCCACGGCGACGTTGTCCCGGCGCTCCTGGCCCACGGTGGTGGTGGGGCCGTGGCCGGGGTAGACGACGGTGTTCTCGGGCAGGCTGAGGAGCTTGGAGATGACGCTCACCAGCTGGCGCCGGAGGTCGACGTCGGGCAGGTCGGTGCGGCCCAGGTTGCCGGCCAGCAGGGTGTCGCCGGTGAAGAGGTGGTTGCCGACCTTGAAGCAGAGGCTGCCGGGGCTGTGCCCGGGGGTGCCGATCACCTCCAGCTCGAAGTCCCCGAAGGCGAGCCGGTCCCCCTCCTCCAGGTAGCGGTCGGCGGAGCGCAGGTAGGCCTTGGCGTCGAGCAGGCTGAGGCCGGTCTCGCCGCCCACCCTGGCCCTCACGTCGTCCTTGGCCGAGGCGTGGTTGCGGTGCCCGTGGCTGCAGGCCAGGTGGCGCACGGTCAGCCCCTGGCACTGGGCCACGATCTTCTCCGGGTCGGCCCCGGGGTCGATCACCACCGCCTCCTTGGTGCGGGCGCAGGCGACCACGTAGCAGTTGCTCTCCGCGCTGCCCTGGACCCGGACCCTCGAGATCTGCAGCCGGGGCCGGGGCGCCTCCGGGGTCAGGCGCCTGCCCCGCGCTGCTCGCCCAGCTTCTGGCGCAGCGCCTCCAGGCGCTCGAACTCCTCCAGCGGGGGCTTGGGCAGGCGCTGGTAGGAGTGGGGGAACTTGGCCTGCTGGAGGGCGGCCAGGATGGTCTCCACCTCCTCGTCGGTGAGCCGGTAGAGGTGGCCGTTGGGGGAGGGGATGCTGGCCACCTCGAGCAGCAGGGCGGTGGCCCTCGGCGCCGGGGCTCCCTCCCAGGGGGCGGGCCGCTCGTCGGGCTCGTCCGGCTCGGTGGGGATCAGCTCGGCGCGGGCCGGCTCGGGGGCCCGGCCGCCCACCCGGGTGGGCTGGAAGAGGGCCTTGGAGCCGTTCAGGCTGGCGCGCTTGAAGGCCAAGCTCAGGCCTCCCGCCGGGCCAGCACCGTCTCCGCCAGCTGCCGGTAGGCGGAGGCGCCGTCGGAGTTGCCCGCGTACTGGAGGATGGACTGCCCCACCAGGGGGCACTCGGCGAAGCGGATGCTGTCGCCCACCTGGAAGGGGTAGACGAGCTCGCCGAAGTGCGACTGCACGTCGCTCAGCACCTCGTTGGCGTGGATGGTGCGGCGCTTGTGGATGGTGGGCAGGATGCCGTGGATGCGCAGCTCCGGGTTGAGCTTCACCCGCACCCGCTCGATGGTCCGCTGCAGCTGCTGCATCCCCTTCATGCCGAAGAACTCGCACTGCAGGGGGATGATCACGTCGGTGGCCGCCACCAGGGCGTTGACGCAGAGCAGGCCCAGCGAGGGGGGGCAGTCGATGATCACGAAGTCGTAGTCGGAGAGCACCGGCTGCAGCTTCTCCAGCAGCACCGACTCGCGCCCGATCTCGGTCACCAGCTGGAGCTCGGCCCCGGCCAGCTCCACGTTGGCGGGCAGGAAGTCCACCCCCACGCCGGGGGCGAAGAGACGGATGTCGGCGGCCGTCACCTGGTGCTCGCAGAGCATGTCGTAGACGGTGAGGCGGAGGTCGTCGGGCTTGGCCACGCCCATGTTGACGGTGAGGTGGCCCTGGGGGTCGAGGTCGGCGGCCAAGACCCGGACGCCGCGCTCGGCCAGGGCGCTGGCGAGGTTCACGGCGGTGGTCGTCTTCCCCACCCCACCCTTCTGGTTGGCGATGGCGAGGATCTGAGCGCCGGATCGCTTGTGGTTGTTGGACGGCACTTAGGGGAGCGGACCTCGGGTGGGGGCCATGTGGCGAGAATCACGGTCGCACCGTGGCCTGCGGCTATCATATGTCGGCCCGCGACGCCTCAGGGCCGGCACCGGTCGCGGGCTGCGGAGCCGGCCCGGGCGGCCCCCGCCCGGCCCCTCCCCGCGGCCGCTTGGGGCGCCCCAGGAACAGCAGAACCTCGAGGAGACCCCAGCCTTGCTCGACGTGAACGATTTCCCCAAGTCCAAGATCCAGGCCGCCGAGGAGGCGGTGCGCCTCGCCCTGGCCAACCGCTGGGAGGAGGCGCTGGCGGTCAACGACGACCTGGTCGAGCGCTTCGGGCCCGACGAGGAGACCTCCAACCGTCGAGGCAAGGCGCTGCTCGAGCTGGGCCGCCTGGAGGAGGCCCTGGCCGCCTACGAGGAGACGCTCGGGCTCAACCCGGAGAACCACATCGCCCAGCGCCAGGCGGCCAAGCTGCGCGAGCTCAGCGAGGCCAAGGCGCCGGTGGCGCCGGTCTCGGCCTCGGTGGACGTGAACCTCTTCACCGACGAGCCGGGCAAGAGCGCCCTCACCCGCCTCGCCTTGGCCCCCGGCGTCGACCCGGCGGCGGTGGCCCCGGGGGACCCGCTCGACCTGGAGCTCGGCGACGAGGTCAAGGTGCGCACCACCAGGGGGGTCGAGCTGGGGGCCGTGGAGCCGCGCCTGGCGCAGCGGATCCTCGATCTCAGCAAGCGCGGCAACCGCTACTCGGGGGCGGTCACCCACGTCGACGGCGGAGCGGTCCAGCTGATCCTGCGCGAGGTCTACCAGGCCCCCGAGCTGGCCGGGACCAACTCCTTCCCCGTCCACAAGGGAAGGGACGCCTCCTACCGTCCCTACGCCAAGGAGCCGGTCCCCTCCCGGGAGGATGGGAGCGGCCTCGACGAGGAGGAGGACTCGCTCGACGCCGGCCCCGCCGGCTCGGACGAGCTGGAGGAGGGCTTCAGCGGCTTCGAGGAGACGCCGGAGGAGGCCGCGGCCGAGGAGGCCGACGAGGACCTGAGGCCCGAGGACGAGTACTGAGGCCGGCCCCGCGGGGGCACGGCCGCGGCGGGCGCTGACGAGCTCCCACTGAGCCCCCGCCCCGGGCGGCCCGGCCAGGGCCAGGGCGCGACCTCGTCTGCTGCCTGGCCCGCCCTGGCCATGGGCCGCCAAGGGGGGGTCGGGGCGCCTGCTCTAATTCCCGGGTGAGCGCCGTCACGCCCGGGCCGCGATCGCAGCGCCTGGGCTGGGCCTCCCTGGCCGCGGTCTACGTCCTCTGGGGCTCGACCT
>JASHRA010000207.1 GCA_030038765.1 Candidatus Dormiibacterota bacterium
CTGACCCGCACCGAGTCGGTGCGCATGTAGGTGATCAGCCCGGTGGGTCCGTCGGCGCCGAGGTCGACGCCCTCGTAGAGCTGCTGCGCCACCCGCATGGTCCGGCTGGGGCTGAAGTGGAGCTGCGAGGAGGCCTCCTGCTGCAGCGTGCTGGTGGTGTAGGGAGGCGGCGGCAGCCGCCTCTGGCGCCTCGTCTCCACCGCCGAGACCCGGAACTCGGCCCCCGAGAGCTCCTCCACCACCTGCCGGGCGCTGGCCTCGTCCGGCAGCGAGGGCGCCTCCGGCTCCTCGCCGGCCTGGCCGCGCCGGCGCCGGGGCGGCTCCGGGCCCCGTCCCTGGTAGCGGGCCCGGAAGCGCTCGCCGGTGGCCGTCTCCAGCTCCGCGTCGAGGCTCCAGCTCTCGGTGGGCCGGAAGGCCTCGATCTCCTGCTCGCGGTCGCAGACCAGCCGCAGCGCCACCGACTGGACGCGGCCGGCGGAGAGGCCCTTGCGGATCTTGCGCCAGAGCAGCGGGCTCAGCTTGTAGCCGAGCAGGCGGTCGATCACCCGGCGCGCCTGCTGGGCGTCCACCAGCCGCTGGTCGATGGGGCGGGGCTGGCCCAGCGCCGTCTCCACCGCCGGCTTGGTGACCTCGCGGAAGACGATCCGCTCCGGCTCGGCCAGGCCCAGCTGGCGCGCGATGTGCCAGGCGATGGCCTCGCCCTCGCGATCGGGGTCGGCGGCCAGCAGCACCCGCTTGGAGCGCCGGGCGGCACTCTTGAGATCGCGGAGCTGGCCCTCCTTGCCCTTGATCACGGTGTAGTCGGGCTCGAAGCCGCGCTCGACGTCGATGCCGAGCTTGGACCGGGGCAGGTCGACGACGTGGCCCATGGAGGCCCGGACGTCGTACTCGTCGCCGAGGAACTTGCTCAGGGTCCGTGCCTTGCTGGGCGACTCGACGATGATCAGGTTGGGAGCGGGCATGGGCCGGAAGGAGACCTCCTGGGGCTGGCGGAGCGAATACTAGCAACAGCCTTCCCGAGCTCAGCCCCGACCACACCGGAGCGGCTCCCCGCCGCGGCTAAACTGCCCCCATCGAGGAAGAGGCGAGGTCAGAGGCGCCGGGAGTCGTGAGCGACCTTTCCGACAAGTACGAGTCGGTCGAGATCGTGGGGCGCCGTGACTTCGGCCCCGACCTCTGGTCGGTGCGGGTCCGCCACCCCGAGCCCTTCCCCTTCCGGCCCGGCCAGTACGCCACCCTGGGCGTGGCCCTGGAGGGCAAGCCCCTGGAGCGCCCCTACTCCATCGTCTCTGCCCCCGAGGAGGAGGAGCTGGAGTTCTTCTTCGAGCTCATCCCGGAGGGGGCCCTCACCCCCCACCTGCACCGCCTCCAGGTGGGCGACACCATGCTCATGCGCAGGCGGCCCAAGGGCCTCTTCCTGCGCGCTGGCCTGGACCCGGAGCGGATCCACCTCTTCCTCGCCACCGTGACCGGCATCGCCCCCTTTGCCAGCCTGCTGCGCCAGCTCCGCCTCCGGGCCGCCGGGGGGGGCGAGGCCGCCCCGCCCCGGCTGGCGATGGTCCACGGGGCCAGCTTCTCCCACGAGTTCGGCTACGCCGCCGAGATGGCGGAGCTGACCCGCCAGCTGCCCGGATTCGAGTACGTCCCCACCATCAGCCGGCCCTGGGGCGACTCGGGCTGGGAGGGGGAGACGGGCCGGGCCGAGGACGTGCTGCGCAAGCACGCCGACCGGGTCGGGGTCCGGCCCGGGCGCGGCCTCGTCTACCTCTGCGGGCACCCCGGGATGATCGCCACCGGGCGGGCCGTCATGCTCCGCGCCGGGCTCCCCGACCAGGACATCCTGGAGGAGCAGTACTGGCCCGAGGGCAAGGCCCCCCTGGGCGCCAAGGAGTAGCCGCCGGCCCCTGGCCGGCTAGTGCTTGAGCCGCTCGGCCAGCTTGGGCGAGATGTCCCTCATCATCGTCCGCATCTGCTTGACCCAGCGGTTGGAGGCGTGCTTCCAGGCCAGCGGCTCGCCCCCGCTGAGGGAGCGGATGCCGTCGATGCCGCCGTGGGGCAGCACCAGCGCCGACTGGCCCAGCACCTTGGTCACCTGGACCGCGTCGTACTGGTGGTAGGGGAGGACGCAGTTCAGCACCACGGAGATGCGGTCGCGGCCGATGCCCAGCTGGTCGCAGATGCGCAGCCAGTAGCGCAGCCCCAGCACCCCGGGGTTGTCCGGGGTCCCGACCACGATCATGTGGTCGGCCGACTCCAGGAGGTCGATGCCGCCGTTGTCGAGCCTGCCCCCCTGGTCGACCACGACCAGGTCGGCGCTCTTGGTGAGGCGGAAGATGAGCGACCCCACGGCCGCCGGCTCGACGGCGTCGGCCAGCTCGGGGCGGGAGGGCGAGGGGAGAACGGCCACGCCGCTGGGATGGCGCGTGAGCCGGTCGAGCACGTCCTCGTCCTCGGTGAGCGAGGAGAGCTCGACCCAACTGGGGGTCTGCGGGGGCAGGCTGAAGGCCATCAGCACGCCCCCGAAGCGGGGCACGTTGTCCACCAGGGCGACCCGCAGGCTGTCCGCGGCCAGCACCGCTAGGTTGCTGGCCAGCACGGTGCGGCCGGTGCCCCCGCGCGGGCCGCAGACCACCCAGAGCTCACCCGGCCCCTTGCGCGAGGAGTGGCCGTCCGCGCCCGGCAGGGGCGCGGAGTTGACCGCCAGGGAGCGGCCCCCGGCCTCGGCGTCGCCCTGGATGCGGGAGCGCACCGTCTCGGCCACGGACTGGGTGGAGCTGCTCCGGGCCAGCACCTCGCTGGCCCCGGCGGCGCTGGCCGCGGCCACCTGGGGGTCGCCCGGGTCGGCCGCCACCAGGATCACCGGGATGCGGCCGTGCGCGGAGCTGGCCCGGATCGCCTGGACCAGCGGCACCAGCGCCTGGTCGTCCTCCGCGACCTCGATCAGGGCGGCTCCGACGGGGGTCTGGGGAAGCGCCTCCGCCGCCCCCGCCGAGGTGTCGAAGACGACCATCTCCAGGCCGCACTTGGCCAGCGCCTTGGCGAGGTTCTCGGACCGGGAGGCTCGGGGAGAGACCACCAGCACCCGGTTCAGGTTGTCCGCCACGGGGGCTAAGTCTAGGCCCTGGCGCTGGAGCCCCAGGCGGCGCTC
>JASHRA010000208.1 GCA_030038765.1 Candidatus Dormiibacterota bacterium
CCTCCCGCCGTTGCGGCTGGGTCTGCTCGCGGACCGCGTTCCGCTGCTGTGACTCGAGGCGGGCCTGGCGCCGCCGCAACTCCCTGCTGCCCGGGTTTCGCATGGTGCCTAAGGATCGCACCTGGCTCGATCCTGACGCTGGCCGAGCGACCCCGGGACGCGGTGCCGGGCCGCCTCGGGGCCCGGCGGGCGATCGAGGGCCGGGGTTGGTGGCCGCCGGGGGACTCGAACCCTCGACCTCACGGATGTGAACCGTGCGCTCTAACCAGCTGAGCTAGGCGGCCTCGGTGCGCCGTGCCGCCGAGTCTATCGGACCGCCTCGGCGGCAGCCCGACCGCTAGCCGAGCGCTGGCTGGACCTGCTCCACGGAGTAGCTGATGGTGGCGCCGACGTCGATGGTCCCGACGGTCTGGGTCGACAGGCGGTGGACGGTGACGCCATCGGACCAGAAGCCGGTGGCGGAGACGTCATAGACCACCTGCGCCTCTATCGGCCCGCGGCTGACATAGACCTGGGGGATCCACTGGCCGCCGACCGTCCGCGTGCCGTCCGGCCAGCTCCACTCGACGGACTCGGGCACCGCCTGGACGATCCACACCACGTGGATGATCTCCCCTGGGTCCTGGTCCCCCGCGTCCGGCGTGCTGACGTCGATCTCCGCCGACTCGGTGATCGGAACCGGGCTCAATGACACCGTCACCGGAACGCCGACCAGTCCGACGTCCGCCGGGTAGGCGGCGATGGTCTCATTCGGTACCTCGCCCTGCACTGCGGCCAGGAACTTCGCGCCACTGAAGCCGGGGATGCACGAAGGCGCCGGCGTCGCGGTTGCGCAAGGGTTCGGCGCCCGTGGTTCAGAGGTGACGCCGATGAACCGCACGTCCTCCGTGCCCGTGCAGTTGACCTCCCAGGTCCAGCCGTTGTCCGTCCGTGGGGTCGAATAGATCACAGGAACACGCTGTCCGCCTTGCGTCCAGACCGCACCGCCGGCTGGAGACGTCGGAGTAGCTGCCGCGGCCCACTCAACCGTGTCGTAAGGGTCGCAAACTGGGGGCGCCACCGGATAGGTCATGACCCAGTGGTGCCAGTAGGCGGGCACTGTGGGTGACGAAGGCCCCTGCACCCCTACACACTCGCCAGCAAAGCTAATCGTGGAGACGCTCGCGCCACAACCGACGCTCTGACCGGTCCTCCCATAGGCGGCCAGCACTGGGGTAACAATCAAGGAAGTGCTGAGCGAAAGCAGGCTCAGGGTTGCTACGAGGATGAGACGTCGCACTCTAAGTACCTGTCATGAGAGCTGGACCAAATTACCCAAAGGAGGATTGCGAATCCCCCCTTGTTAGAAGTCACCTTGCCAGCCCGGTCGCGCTGCCGAGTCACCTGCGTGCCTCGGATGTCGAGAGCGAGATCCGATGCGGCGTTGTTCGGGTCCATCTTTGTGCCGAGAGTCATGCTGGTGACCGAGTCCGTGACGCGAAGGACATCGACTCCTGAGGAGACGTTCGAGGCAATCTGCGACTCGTCGAGTTGAAGAACATCCCCGTAATCGGAGTAGCCAAGGAGGGATGGGCGACTATCAACAAGCGCCGCATTCTCGATGAGGTTGTCGATGACCACGTCCTGAACGACCTGCTTCGCCGACACACCCGCCGGCAGCGGGTTGGTGGACGAAACGGTGTAGGGCGGAAGCGCCAGTTGTGCCGGGCTCACCAGCACTCCGGGGGCTATGGCGGTTGGCCGGGCCGTCGGGGATGCTGACGGCGACGGGATGGTGGCGGGAGCGCTGGCGCAGCCCGCGACCAGGGCGAGCGCGGCGGCCAGCGCCGCGGACCAGGCTGGAAGCCAGGAACGCCCCCGACCGATCACCACACATCCCCCCCATCTCGTGGCTGGGGGGGAACATACCCCCTGAAGGCGGGCGGATACAAGCGGGGGGTGGGCCCAGCTGCCGTCAGCGCAGCTCGCGGACCTGGAGCCCCAGTTCCTCCGCGGCCCCCCGCAGGCAGTGTTCGAGCCAGCCGGCCCGGCCCCTGGGAATCTCCACGACGCGCGTCCCGCGCTCCCCGGTCTCCGTGTCCAGGGCCTGGCTCAGCGCCACCGCCGGGCGCTCCAGGTAGGGGCGGAGGAGCTGGCCCAGGCGCTCGGAGCCGGAGAGACGGGGCGGGGATCCCGAGACCTCCACGGACTCACCCGTCCGCGGGTCGCGCAGGCGGTAGCACGGCTGCAGGGGGATCACCGGCCCAGCTCCCTTCCCACGCCGTGCCGGACCAGGTGGATCACCTCCCAGGGGCGCTCCGGGGCGAGCGCCTGGCGCCGGCCCCCGAGCGCCCGCTCCACCTGGCGCCAGGGCTCCAGGAGGATGCGCTCGCCCACCTCCAGGGACTGGCGGCTCCGCTCCGCCCGGCTGTAGGGGACGTGGAGGTAGCGGAAGATCTCGGCCGGGGTCTCCGAGACCGACTCCTCGGCATAGGGGGTGAGGGCCCGGCGCCGGCGCAGGGCCGTGTCGACCAGCTCCAGGCTCAGGCCCTGCTGCTCCAGGGCCGGCTTGAGCCTCTCCGGGTCCTCGGCGCGGAGCCGGGCCACCAGCTGCTGGGGACCCTGGAGCCGGAGCGATCCGTGGTCGCTGGTGCGCAGCGCCGTCCAGCGAC
>JASHRA010000209.1 GCA_030038765.1 Candidatus Dormiibacterota bacterium
CGCGCGGAGGTGTCGCGCCTGGAACAGCGCATCTCCCAGCGGGAGGAGCAGATCGACCGCCAGCAGCAGGACCTGCTCCAGCGCGGGGACGCCCTGGCGGCTGAGCGGGCCAGCCTGGAGGCGACCCGGGGCGAGGTGGAGACGGCCCGTCAGCAGGCCGTCTCGGAGCTGGAGCGGGTCGCCGGCCTGACCCGGGACGACGCTCGCAGCGAGCTGCTCCAGGAACTGGATAAGGAGCTGGTCAGCGAGAAGGCGGAGATGATCCGCACGTCCCTCGCCGAGGCCGAGACCGAGGCCGATGAGCGGGCCCGCGAGGTACTGGTCACGACCATCCAGCGCCATGCCGCCGACCAGACCGGGGAGACCTCAGTCTCGGTGGTGCCGCTGCCCAACGACGAGGTGAAGGGACGGATCATCGGCCGCGAGGGGCGCAACATCAGGGCGCTGGAGGCGGCTCTGGGCGTCGACCTGATCATCGACGACACGCCCGAGACGGTCGTTCTGAGCGGCTTCGACCCGGTCCGGCGCGAGGTGGCGAGGGTCACCCTGAGCAAGCTCCTGAGCGATGGCAGGATCCACCCCACTCGCATCGAGGAGGTTGCGGCCAAGTCCCGCGAGGAGGTTGCCGCGCGCATCGTGGAGGAGGGGCAGCAGGCGCTTTTCGAACTGGGATTGCAGGACGTGCACCCGGAGCTGGTGAAGCTCGTGGGGACCCTGCGCTTCCGCTACAGCTACGGGCAGAACGTGCTCGCCCACGTCAAGGAGGTGGCCTACCTCGGGGGCATGATCGCGGCCGAGATCGGCGTCGACGAGCACCTCGCCAAGGAGGCAGGGATGTTCCACGACATCGGCAAGGCGGTGGACCACGAGGTCGAGGGCTCGCACGCCATCATCGGCGGCGAGATCCTGCGCCGCCTGGGCCGGCACCCCGACGTGGTCGACGCCGTCCGCTGCCACCACTACGACGTCGAGCCCAGCACCGTGCTGGCCTTCATCGTGCTCAGCGCCGACGCCATCTCGGCCTCCCGGCCGGGCGCGCGCCGGGAGACGCTGGCCAGCTACATCAAGCGCCTGGAGAAGCTGGAGGAGATCGCCAACAGCTTTGAGGGCGTGGAGCGCTCCTTCGCCATCCAGGCCGGGCGCGAGGTCCGCATCATGGTCAAGCCGGAGCGTGTGAACGACGACTCGGCGGTGGTGCTGGCCCGGGATGTCGCCCGGCGCATCGAGGGGGAGATGAGCTACCCCGGGACGATCAAGGTCACGGTGGTCCGGGAGACCCGTTCCGTCGACTACGCGAAGTAGCCCCCCGGCGCCGTCTGTGGCGATGCTGTCACAAGCATGCCGCAATTGCGGCCAAGATCACTTGAATACGAAATCCCCAGGCTAGACTGCGCTGGTCCGCTGGAAGGGACGGCTTCACCAAGGACCGAGATTTTTGGGACGCAAGTGGCTCGGGAAGCGCGATCCACGACCTGGCTCGGTCGGGGGTGCAGTGGGACCCGGCAGGCATGAGCAGCAACGTGATCCGAGGCGGAATGGCTAGCCGCTCGGTCAGCCGCGCCGTGGCAGCGCCGGGCAAGGTGGGCTCCCGGGGCGCCGTCAGGCGGAAGCCCGTCGTCGTCGCCGGCTCCTCGGTGGAGCGTTCTCCGAGCCCGTCGCCGGAGTTCGGTCACTGGAACGCCTCGGTCATCGCCGTCGTGGCCTGCTGCGTGGGCTTGGCGGTGGCGGTGCCCGCGGTCTGGGTGCGGCCGCCGTTCCCCTGGGCGACGGTGACGCTGGTGGCCGTGCTGGTCGCCTTCCTGGAGGCGCGACCGGGCGTGGCCATTCCCATCGGAAGGGGGCGCCTCAACTTCAGCGCCAAGGCCTACGCCAGCATCGGCGCCGTCTTCCTGGTCGGTCTGCCGGCCGCCGCCGCCACCGGCCTGGCCGTGCTCTGCGTCGGTCTCGTCACCCGGCGGGTGTCCGCGATCAAGACCCTCTTCAACGGCGCCATGTCGGTGCTCATGTTCTCCGGCGCCTACGGCGCCTTCCACCTGCTCATGTCCTTCGCAGGCAGCGACGTGCCGCTCGAGATCGTGGCGGGAGCCGCCGGAGGCCTGGCCGCCTGGTGCTCCAACTACCTCATGCTGGGGACGGTGCTGCGAGCGGAACAGGGGCAGCAGAGGTTCCACGTCAGCGAGTTCGTCCGGGTCGGGGTGGGCTTCATGCCCTACTACCTGGGTTACGGTGTCACCGGCCTCGGCGTCGTCGCCGCCAGCCAGGACCTGGGGGCGCCGGCCGCGCTTGTGATCCTGGCCGCGCCCGTGGCCATCGTCCAGACCGCGACCAACCGCTGGATGCGCGAGCAGCAGGCCCGGCTGGCCGAGGCCAAGAGCGGCTTCAACGCGACCCTGATCAGCCTCTCCAAGGCCATCGACCTGCGCGACAAGGACACCGAGGGCCACTGTCGCCGGGTGGTGGAGTACTCGGTGCGCATGGGCCGCAGCCTCGGCTTCGACGACGAGGAGCTGCTCCGCCTGTGCCACGGGGCGCTGCTCCACGACATCGGCAAGATCGGCGTCCCCGATTCGATCCTGCTCAAGGAGGGCCCGCTCACGGACGAGGAGTGGGCGGTGATGCGCACCCACCCCGAGCTCGGAGCGGTGATGGTGGGGGACGTCAAGCAGCTGGAGAGGGCCCGGGAGGTGATCCTCAACCACCACGAGCGCTACGACGGCAAGGGCTACCCGCACGGGCTGAAGGCCGAGGCGATCCCCCTCTGCGCCCGCGTCTTCACCATCGCGGACTCCTTCGACGCCATGGTTTCGGACCGACCCTACCGGAAGGCGATGAGCCTCCAGGAGGCGCGGGCGGAGGTGAGGCGCTGCTCGGGCACGCAGTTCGACCCGATCGCAGTCAAGGCCTTCGACAGCGTGACCGACGAGGAGCTGCTCTCGATCATGAATGAAAAAGAGCAGCCCACCTCGGAGCTGCTCTCAATCTGAACCTCTGCCCGGAGCGGCTAGGCCGGCCCCGGGCGAGACTCGATCAACCCCAGTCGGCGGAATCCCAGGTGCTCATACTCGGAACTCTCCTTGCGTTGACGCTCTGTCGACATCCCAGCCCCGCAGTCACTGGGCCCTTCTGCGGGAGCATATCCCAGGCCCCGGGATGTCGCGCCCGGCTCACTTCAAAGTGACAGTGAAGTAACAATCGCCGGCCCTGGTCGGGCCCGCCGCTGCTGGCGTGCGCTGGCTTCGGGCTAGACTTCCGGGCGGCCGCGACCGCCGCTGGGTGGAGGAGGTTTCGAGAGGGTGCAGAGCCGACCCGGCTCGCGGTTGGCGCCCCTCCGGCGACCTCGCTTCCGTGCCCTGTGGGGGGCAGGCTTCTTTTCCTGGTACGGGGACTTCCTCACCGTTCCGGCCCTGCTGATCATCTCCTACCGCCTGGACCGGGAGCTGGGGGTGGGGCTCCTGTTCGTTTTCCAGACCACCCCGCTGCTGGCCCTGCTGCCGCTGGGCGGCCGCCTCGGCGACTCAGGCGACCGCCGGCGCCGCTCCATCGCCCTCGACCTGGTGCGGGCGGCCCTGGCGGGCGCCACCGTCGTCGGCGCCCAGGGCGGGCTGCTGGCGGTGGTGCTGCTGGCCACGGCCGGCAGCCGCTGCGCCTCGGCGCTCTACGACCCCGGCCGCCGGCGCCTGGTCTCAGTCCTGCTCCCCCCGGAGCTGGTGCCGGCCGGCACCAGCCTGCTCTCGGTGGTGAACGAGTCGGCGCTCCTCGTCTCGCCCGCGGTGGGGGCGGTCCTGCTCTTCTTCGTCAGCCCCAGCGTGCTCATCCTCATCGACGGGGCGACCTTCCTCGCCTCGGCGATCCTGACCGCGCGGATCGGGCCCCAGCCGTCGCTGCGGAGCCGGCGCAGCAACGCCGACCAGCCGCTCTGGTCGGGGCTGCGCCGGGGGCTGGATCTGCTCCTCGTCGATCCCACGACCAGGTTGCTGGCGGTGCAGATGGGGCTCGGCGCGGCGGCGGCCAGCGTGATCCAGGTCTACTTCGTGCCCCTGGCCCACGAGACGCTGCACGTCGGGACCAACCAGGTGGGCATCTTCTACGTGGTGGTGGGGGCCGCCACCCTGCTGGGCAGCGCCGTGGCCCTGCGCCACTCCCAGGCGCGTCCGGTGACGCTCGGCGTGGTTGGCTACCTGCGCCTGCTGGCGGTGGCGGTGGTGGGGAGCGCGATCCTGGGCCCGCTCGTGCTCTGCGCCCTGGTCGCGTTCGCGGCCGTGGGCGCGGTCCAGGAGGTCTGGGGGCTGAACCGGATCCAGCTGACGGTGCCCGCGGACGGGATCGGGCAGGCCATCGGCGCCACCTACTGGTGCGTCTACGCGGGCCGGGCCCTGGGCGCCGGGGTCGGGGCCTGGGGCGCCACCAACCTGGCGCGGGGGCAGGTCCTGGCCGGCTTCGCGCTGGCGGCGGTGCTGGCGGCCTTCCTCATCACGCTGGCCGGGGCCCTGGTCTGGCGCCACCATCCCGCCACCTGGCCCCCCGGCGGGCCGCCGCTGCCGCTCTAGCCGGCCCGACTGCCCAGCGGCGCCGGTCGGCCGGCCCGGGAGACGTTGGCCCCGGAGGTCGGATCTCGGGAGCGGATGACGTAGAATCGCTCCACCACCCAGGAACACAGCCAGTTTGTCAATTTCGAACTCACCCAACGGCGGAAGCGCCGCCACCCCAGTGGAAGTACTGAAGGTTTCTGCCAACTCGCAGCCGGTCCGGGTCGCGGGGGCGATCGCGGGCGTGGTCCGCACCCACCACCGGGTGGAGATCCAGGCCATCGGAGCGGGAGCCATCAACCAGGCGGTGAAGGCGATCGCCATCTCCCGCGGCTACGTCGCGCCGGGGGGCTTCGACCTCGTCTGCATCCCCTCATTCATCGACATCGCCATCGATGGCGAGGAGCGGACCGGCATCCGCCTCATCGTGGAAACCCGCTGAGCGCTCCGCTCGTCCCCCGGTCCTCCTTCCGTCCCCTGCCTCTGCTGGAGGCCAGGCCCTCTCGGACTCCCCTCGCTCCCCGCGGCGCCGGAGCTCCCCGGGTCAACATCTGGCAGGTCGGTTGCCAGATGAACGCCGCCGACGGCGAGAGCCTGGCCGAGCAGTTCGCCGAGATTGGCATGGTGCCCGGCGTGCCGCTCCAGGACGCCGACCTCGCGGTCCTGGTGACGTGTGCCGTGAGGCAGCACGCCGAGGACCGCGCCAGCAGCCACCTGGGCGTCCTCGCGAGTTGGAAAACGATGAGGGCCGGACGCGCGATCGCGCTCACCGGCTGCATGGCGGGTGAGCACGGCGAGACCCTGCTGCGTCGCTTCCCCCAGCTCGACTACGTCTTCGACATGCGGGAGAGCGACGGCTTCATGGCCCGGATGCGGGACCTCTACCAGGGGGCGCTGGAGGGACCGGTCCCGCTCCCCGGGTCGGACCGGCTGCTCGCCTACCTGCCGGTCATCCTCGGCTGCAACGAGATGTGCACCTACTGCATCGTCCCCTTCGTCAGGGGACGGGAGGCGAGCCGGCCGGCCGCCGAGGTCGAGGCCCAGGCGAGGCAGCTGGTGGGACAGGGCGTGGCCGAGATCACGCTGCTGGGCCAGAACGTCAACTCCTACGTCGCGCCCGAGGACGGCAGCGGCCTGCCCGAGCTCATGGCCCGGGTCGACCGGGTCCCCGGCCTGCGCCGCCTGCGCTTCCTCACCTCGCACCCGAGGAACGCGTCGGATCGTCTCCTCGACGCCATCGCCGAGCTCCCCACGGCCTGCGAGCACCTCCACCTCCCGGTGCAGTCCGGCAGCGACTCCTGCCTGCGCCGCATGAAGCGTGAGTACAGCGTCGCCGAGTACAGCGCGGTCCTGGAGCGGGCCAGAGAGCGTATCCCCGGCCTCGGGCTCAGCACCGACATCATCGTCGGCTTCTGCGGCGAGACCGAGGAGGAGTTCGAGGCGACCATGCGCATGCTGCGCCAGGTCCGCTTCGACACGGTGCATGTCCAGGCCTACTCGCCGCGCCCGGGGACGGCCGCCTACCGCCGCGCCGACGACGTCCCCCTGGCGGTCAAGAAGGAGCGGCTGCAGCGGGTCCTCCGGCTCCAGCGGCGGATCAGCCTGGAGCGCAACGAGGCCCTGGTCGGCACCCGGGTCCAGGTGCTGGTGGAGGGCGTCGCCGGCGACGGCCGCGCCTTCGGCAGGACGCGTCAGAACCGCGTCGCCTGGATCCTCTCCGAGGCGCGGCCGGGCGAGGAGGTGAGCGCGGAGGTGGTCTCGGCCAGCGCCTGGCAGCTCCTGGCCGCCTGATGCCGGTGGGGGCCGTCAGCCCGGAGGCACCGGCGGCGGCCGCCGACACGCCGGCGGTGCGTCAGTACTGGGGAGCCCGCAACGCCCACCCCGGCTGTCTCGTCATGTTCCGGCTGGGCGACTTCTTCGAGCTCTTCGGCGAGGACGCGGAACGGGCGGCCCCGGTGCTGGGCGTGGTCCTCACCGCCCGCGCCTTCGGGCGCGCCGGCAAGCTGCCCATGTGCGGCGTGCCGCACCAGAGCCTGGACGGACACCTGGCCAAGCTGCTCGCCGCCGGCTTCAAGGTGGCGGTCTGCGACCAGGTGGAGGCGCCCCGGCCGGGCCACCTGGTGCGCCGCCGCGTGACCCGGGTGCTGAGCCCGGGGACGCTGATCGAGGACGGACTGCTGGCCGCGGGGCGGTCGGTGCGCTGCGTCGCGGCGCTGCCCCGGGACGGGGGCGTCGGCCTGGCCGCGCTCGACGTCAGCACCGGCGCCTGCCACCTGGGTTGGGTCGGGGCCGAGCTCAGTGCGAACGCCGTGAGGCATCGCCTGGCCGCCCTGGAGGCGGGCGAGGTCCTGGTGCCGGACGGCCCGCAGCCGCCAGCGCAGCTGGGCGAAGTGCCGGTGACGCCCCGCCCCGAAGCCAGCTTCGACGCCGAGGCGGGCGCTGCTCTGCTGGGGCGCAGCGGGGGAGGCCCGCCCCCGGCCGAGCCCTGGGCCAGGGCGGCGCTGGCAGCGCTGGCGGCCCTCGCCGACTACTGCCGGGAGGCGGAGCTCAACCTCGACCCCCAGTTCCTCTCCGTGAGCTGGCGCCTGCCCCAGGAGGTGATGAGCCTGGACCCCGCCACGCGGCGGAACCTGGAGCTGCTGGAGTCCCTCGGCGGTGGGCCCTCGCTCCTCTCGCTGCTCGACCGCACGCTCACCCCTCTGGGGGCGCGCAGACTGCGCTCCTGGCTGCTGGAGCCGCTCAGCGAGCTGAGCGCGGTGCGGCGGCGCCAGGAGGCCGTGGCCGAGCTCTCGGAAGGGGCCCAGCTGCGAGCGGCGCTGCGCCAGGACCTGGGCGCCTGTCGCGACCTGGAGCGGCTGCTGGGGCGCTGCGTCC
>JASHRA010000210.1 GCA_030038765.1 Candidatus Dormiibacterota bacterium
TCGCCGTCGTCGGGCCAGGCCTCGGCCTCGGCGGCGGCCCCTGCCGCTTCGACCTCGGGGATCGCCGCCGCAGGCTCCGCGGCCTCGTCGAGCTGGGGCGGCGGGGCCACCTCGCCGATCTCGGCGGCCGCCAGCTCGTCGGCCGGTGGCGGGGAGAGCTCCTCCGGCTCCTGGGCCGGCGCCTCCTCCACCGCCGCCGGGTCGGGCTCCGGCTCCGCCTCCGGCACCTCCTCCGCGATCGCCTCGGGCTCCTCGGCCACCGGTGGGGCGACGATCTCGAAGAGGCTGGCGCCGAGCGCCCCGTTGCCGAAGGGGTCGGGGGCCTCCGGCAGCGGCTCGCGGGGCGCCTGCGGCTCCGGCAGCGGCGGCGGCGGCTCCAGGTGCTCCTCCTCGAGGCCGGGCGCCACCAACACCTTGGAGCGCTCCAGGAGGGCGGTGGCGGTCTCCCGCTCCAGCGTGACCGGGGCCAGGCCGGCGATGCGCTCGGTCTCCTCCCGCAGGTAGCGCATGCCGGTCCGGCAGCGCTCACAGGTGATCAGGTGGGCGTCGAGCTCGGCCTGCCGTTCCCTGGGGAGCTCGCCGTCCAGGGCGCAGCTGAGGGTCAGCAGGCTGCACTTCAAATCGAGATGTCCCGGTAGATGCTGCCGAACTCGCGCCGCGCCGCCGCCACCAGCCTGGAGGCCGCCTCGGGGCTGCACTCCAGGGCCACGCCGATCTCCCGGTAGGAGAGGTGGGCCAGGTCCCGCAGCAGCAGCGCCGCCCGCTTGGAGAAGTCGGTCGCCAGCAGCGCCCGCTTGGCCGTGTTGATGCGCGCCGCCTCGGCCGCGTTGGCGCCGAGGCTGATCAGGGCCGGCCGCTTGGCGAAGAGGCGGGCCACGCCCCGCCGCAGGGGCGGATAGTGCTGGTTCTGCCGGGCGGCCCGGGTGACGGCGCGGTAGAGGATGGCCCGCCCGTCGCGCTGCAGCGCCACCTCGGGGAAATGCCGCGCGTGGAACAGGCCGGCCGTGATGTACTCCACCGCGTCCTCGGGTGTCCCCGTCAGGTGGATGGCGTACGTCACCAGGGCATCGAGTTGCTGGCGGGCGACATCGGCCAGCGCGCTCGCGGCGATCTGCGGTCTTTCTAGGACGTTGGTCATGACGTTGCGTGCTTGGGCACGCGAGCTTGCGAAAGCATAACCGGCGCCCCGGCCGCCTGCAAGCGCCGCCTCCCGGGGCGCCCGCCCGGGGACCGTTCCGGTGGGAGGTCCATCCCCGGGGACGCGGGCCCGGCCCCCCGGCGGTCAGCCGCGGGCCGGCCCCGGATACGGGCCCAGCCCCTGGGGACCGAAGAGGGGCGGCCGCAGCCCGGCCCTGCCGTAGGCCTCACCGGGGACCCCGATGTCGGCCAGCCAGAGCTCCCCCACCTGGGCCCGCGCCTGCTCCTCGAGGCAGCCGCGCTTGGCCGCGGCCAGCATCAGCGTCTGGCTGGCGCGGATGCAGGCGCCGGGATGGGCGCCGGTGTCAGCGTCGAGCCCGCTGGGCAGGTCGACGGCCAGGACCGGGAGGGAGGCCCGCGAGAGCCGCTCGATGGCGTCGGCGATGGCCGCTCGGGGAGCTCCGTGGCTGCCTGTCCCGAGCAGGCCGTCGACGGCCAGGGCGGCGCCGGTCAGGGCCCGCACCACGGCCTCCCCGGGAGCGTCGCCGGCCTCGCCGAGGGCCACGCCCGAGGCCCGGGCGGCGCTGGCCTCGGCGGCGTAGACGGGGCTCATGGCCGCCGCCGTCACCAGGGTCAGGGCCCGCACCGGGTAGCCCCACAGGGCCAGGTGGCGGGCGCAGTCGAGGGCGTCGGCGCCGTTGTTGCCGGGTCCGGCCAGGACCACCACCGGGGCGCCGCCGCCGAGGACGCTGTCGACCAGGCGCGCGGCCTGGAATCCGGCCAGTGCCATCAGCGCGGCCGTGCTGACGCCGAGCTCGCCGGCGGCCGCGTCCAGTCCCCGCGCCTGCGCCGCCGAGGCGACGTCGGCTCCGCTCATGGGCGCGCCGTGCCCTTCACGGCCAGCACCGGGGGCGTCGCCCCCTGGCCCTGCGCCCACTCGATCCGGACCATGTCCCCGGGGCCGAGGTGGAGCAGGTCGGCGGCGCTGGCCTCCCGGCTGGCGATCTCCAGGTGGCCGGCGCTGTTCCAGAGCATGGCGCAGGGGCCGTGGATCTCCCCGTAGGTCCGCACCAGGCCCTCGATGACGGCGCCGGCCCCGGTCAGAGCGCGGGCCGGCACGGGCTGGTACCAGGGCGTGCGGGCGACCGCCAGGATGACGTTGCCGAAGCGGTCCACGACCATCACCCGCGCGCTCGTGCCGCCGCCCTCGGCCTCCGGCATGAGGTCCCCCAGCAGGTGCGGGCTGGCGATGCGGGGGCCCAGGTCCTCGAAGCGCACCTGGCCGCTGGCCAGGCGCGCGGCCAGGGGGCCGATCAGGTCCCGGCCGTGGAAGGTCGCGCTCACCGTGGGGCCGTCCAGGGCCGAGGTGTCGACATGGAGCGCGGCCCGGTCCTTGCCCCGGCCCCAGAGGAAGTGGAGCAGGCCGTTGTCCGGGCAGACCACCAGCTGCTGGTCGACCCGCGCCGCGGCCAGCCGCCGCGCCGTGCCCACGCCGGGGTCGACGACCACGCAGTGGACCGTCCCCGGCGGGAAGGCGGGAGCGGAGGCGGCCAGCCAGTAGGCGCCGGCCCCGACGTCGTGGGCGGGCACGCCATGGGTGATGCTCACGACCTGGAGCCGGGGCGCGATCCGCGCGATGGCTCCCTGCATCGCTCCCACGTAGCCGTCGGCGGAGCCGAAATCGGTCAACAGGGTGAGGATGGCGGGCATCGGTCGGGGCCATTGTGCCCCATGGCCTGAGCCGGGCTCAGCGCGGGGCCAGGTGGCTCAGCCCCGCAGCGTGATCCGGACGACGGCGCTGGGCCCGCTGGCGCCCAGGCGCAGCCGCAGCACGTAGCTGCCCGCCGGGAGCGGTGGGGCGCGGCCCGCCCCGGCGACCTCGTGGGCGGGGTTGACGGTTCCGCTCCAGGTGATCTGGTAGCGGGCGGCGCCCGCTACCGGGCCGGCTGTGGGGCGGCTGATGGCGAGCTCGGGCGAGGCCGGGCCGGTGGCCCGGACCCGGAGCGCGCAGTCGCCGCTGGCCTCCACGGTGAGGCGGGCGGCCCGGCCGGGGGAGAGCGTCAGCCG
>JASHRA010000211.1 GCA_030038765.1 Candidatus Dormiibacterota bacterium
GACCAGCACCCGGTTGGCCACCGTCTGCCCTGCCACCCAGTTGAGGTTGGAGCTGCTGGGTGCCGACCCCGTCCCCGGGTAGACCGCGAGGAAGCTGGCGGCGGTGGTATCGGTCACGGTGACGTTGAGCACCGCCGCCGCCACCCCGGTCTGGGGCACGCCGCCGGCGCCCGCCACCTGGACGGCGAGGCTCTGGCCCGCGCCCAGCAGGCTCCCCGAGTTGGGGTAGCCGCTGCCGGGCCGGGTGTCGGTGATGCGCTGGGGGCTGAGGGGGACGTAGTCCCCGCCCACCCCGGCCTGGGCGGTGAAGTAGCCCTGGAGGTCCACCACCACGTCGGCCGAGCCCCGGCTGTTGTAGAGCGTGAGCTGCCCGGAGCTGCCCAGCGGAACCAGGGCCAGGTTGGCCACGGTCTGCCCCGCCACCCAGTTGAGGTTGGAGACGGTGGGCTGGGACTGGCCCTGCGGGTAGACGCTTAGGTAGCTGGAGGCGGTGGTGTCGGTGACGGTCACGTTGATCGCCACCGCCGCGGCGTCACTGGGCACGCCCGCCTCGCCCGCCACCTGGACGTTGAGGCTCGCTCCCGGGCCCAGCGTGCCGCCGTCGGTGCGGGTGTCGAGGATCCGGACCGGCGAGATGGGGACGTAGGTGTTGCCCGGGCTCGCCGCCGCCACCTCGCGCTGCCAGCTGGGGAGGAGCATGAGGGCGGCGAGGGAGAGGGCCAGCCCCGCCGCGGCCGCCGCTCCACGGGTGCGGCTCATGCCTCGAATCAAGCAGAGGCCGCGCGAGCCGGGAAGTCATGTCACCGGCCCGCAACCGGATAGCGATGCCGAATTCAGCTCCCGGGGCCGGCACGGGGCCCGGCACCACTCCGCCGGCGGGCGGGGCCGGTACCGGGGCGAGGATTTCCTCCTCTCAGGCGCCCTCGGTCACGCCCACGGTGGCGGTGGCCGCCGGCTCCTCCCCGCGCGTCGCCTGGACCAGGTTGCCGTGGGAGAGGATCCCCACCAGCTTGTCCCCGTCCAGCACTGCCAGGCGCCGGACGTGGTTCTGGCTCATGAGCCTGGCCGCCTCCTCCAGCTCGTCCTCGGGACGGATCGTCACCACCGGCTGGTGCATGCAGTGCGACACCTGCTCCGCCAGGGGGTCGCGGTGACCCTCGGCCAGGCAGCCCACCACCAGGTCGCGGTCGGTGACCACGCCCAGGAGCCGGCCCTGCTCGGCCACGGGGACGAAGCCGGTGTCCTCCGCGCGCATCAGCTCGGCCACCTGCTGGACCGTGTCCGAGGGGCCGGCGGTGCGGATCGTCTTGGCCATCGCTTCTCTGACCAGCATCTCTTCACCTCCTTGTCGCTGGCGACACCCCCTGGCTAACGGGTGTGCCGGCCCCCGGTTGCGGGCCAAACCGTCGCCCAGAGCGGCGTCGGCTCGGCGCCACAGGGTGGGGCGTGCAGCGGGGCCCGGCACGACTGGCGCCGGCCCGGGCGCTGCCGGGGAGCGCTACTGGGTCAGGTAACCCTCACCTTCGGAGGCCGCGGGCAGGGCGCCGAAGCGGTTGGGGCCGTCGTCCGAGGGCTGGGCCTCGAGCCAGATCAGCCAGAGCGTCCCGAGGATGGGGATGAAGGCGATCAGCCACCACCAGCCGGTCCGGTCGCTGTCGTGGAGGCGGCGGATGCTGAGGGCGATGCCGGGGATGAGGTAGGCGAGGAAGTAGATGTCGTTGATCACCGTGAACACGCGGCTCACGGAGGTGGCGAGGATGAAGAAGAGGACGGCGATGACCACGTTGACCAGGGTCACCCACCAGTACTCCGGACGCGTGGAACGCCCGCTGAAATCGAGGCCACGCTGCCAGGCGCTCCGGTACGCCTCGCTGATCGTTACCGACATTGCTGCTCCAGGTCCGGTCCCACCGGGATCTCAGGTTGGGCGGAGTCTAACCGAGTGGCGGCCGTCTGGCACGCCGTCGCCGGAACGTCATGCGGCGTCGCACCCGAGGGCACGGTGAGAGGATTGGGGCGAGCGTAGTAGCGGCCCCCAGGTGGTGCGAGCCATGAGCAACGCGGTGTTCGACACGGTGCGGACGGTGCTGGCGGTGCGCGAGTTCGACCAGCGCCCGGTAGCCGGTGACGTAGTCGGCCGGATCCTGGAGGCGGGCCGACTCTCGGCCAGCTCCATGAACAAGCAGCCCTGGCACTTCGTCTTGGTGCGGGAGCGGGAGGGGCTGGCCCGCTTGGGCGCGCTCGTCAGGACCGGTCCCTACATAGCGGAGGCCGCCTTCGCCGTGATCGTGGCGTACCGCCGTGACAGCCGCTTCGGCGTCTCCGACGCCAGCCGTGCCATCCAGTCCATGGTCCTCACCGCCTGGGGCGAGGGAGTGGGCTCCAACTGGGCCGGCTTCATGGGCCTGGACGGAGTCCGGGAGTGGGCCGGCATCCCTGAGGGGTACGAGGTGCTGGCGGTGCTCCCCTTCGGCTATCCCGCCCACCAGCTGGGGCGGGGCAAGAAGAACCGTCTTCCCTTCGGCGAGGTCGTGTCGGTCGAGCGCTACCGGGCGAGCGCGGAGCTCAGTTGATCGCCGGTACCCCCTGTCCCCACGACAGCCGGCGGAGATGCCAACGTGTCCGCTCGGTGGACTCTGTGTCATGCGCTCGCGGTGATGACGACGGTCCGCAGAGGCTTCCGGTCCGGCGTCGCTGGCGCCTAACCCGAGTCCACGATTAGCAGGGTCGCGCCGGATCCCTGGGACAGGTTGGAGAAGCGATGGGGGATGCTGCTCTGGTAGTCGGCAGCTTCGCCAGTAGTGAGATCGGCTCCATTTCCACCGACCTCCAGGTGAACGGTCCCGTCCAACACGAAGGCGAGCTCGCGACCCCGGTGGAGTAGGGGCTTTTGCATCGTTGCCCCGGCCGCCAGGTGGAAGATCGCGGGCTCGATCGCGGACTGGCCCGCGGGGAACAGAAGCTCAACGCGCACGCCAGGCTCTCGGCTGAACATTTCGGTACGGGAGCCACGCGGCGCCGTCTGGATTACCGAGGTGTATCCATCCTGCATCAGCTCGCCAGGCGGAAGCCCAAGAGCTCCACAGATCGCGACCAGCCGGCTGAGGGCGATGTCGGTCCGTCCTAGCTCGACCATCCGTATGAAGGACTCGGAGATCCCGGTGGCTGCCGCTAGGTCGCCCTGGGACAGCCCCCGACGCTGACGCGCTTCGCGGAGGCGAGGGCCCACCCACCCCGGGCTCTCGGGCTGGAACGAGGACGAGGGATGAGGTCCGAGGCGTCTAGAAGCTTCGGCCAATTTGTTACCTCCTCCATCCGACTGACGACCGATACCAGCAACAGAGTACCGCAAGGAAGCACTCACCTGATGCTTCTGAGCAGTCTGATTGCCCTCGTTCGGGAGAGGATCCGCCGAGCTTGACACTGGCACAGCTGTCAGCTACTGTTTCCATCATTCTATTAGCGCACCGGTGCCTTCTTCAGTGTCACTCACGCTTCTACGCGGTGTCCACCTGGTTGACGGCTCGGCCGACAGCCCCGATCAGGTCAGCGACATCCTCATCGAGGACACGACCATCGCTGAGATTGGTGAGCCGGGTCGGTCGCTGGTCCCCTCCCACGAAGCCCGCATTCTTGAAGGGGGCGGAGGGTGGGCTCTGCCCGGTCTCATCGACTCCCACATCCACCTGTGCATACCGTTCCACCCGGATGATCCCGGAGGCGACTCTCCGACCGTAACGCCGGAGTCCATCGGCCGCGCCGCGATTTTCGGGCTGGGCAACGCGCGCGCGCTGTTGGCCCACGGGATCACCACGGTCAGGGATGTCGGGTCCCACGGTGGAAGCATCTTTGCAGTCAAGCAACTGGTCGATGCCGGCCTGGCGGCGGGTCCCCGGATAGTCCCGAGCGGTCGGGCAATCGCCATGACCAGTGGGCACGGGGCCATGATGTCTGTCTTCGCCGATGGCCCGGACGCCGTGGTGGCCACCGCCCGCCGCGAGCTGGCTGCTGGGGCACGCTCGCTCAAGTTGATGGCCACAGGGTCTGGTGCTTCGGCTAGTGAGAGACCGACAGATGTGCAGCTCACCGAGCCGGAGCTAAGGGCAGCGGTCGAGGTCGGGCACGGGTTGGGCCGGCCGGTCGCCGTTCATGCCACGAACCTTGTCGGCGTGCGCAACGCGCTGGCAGCTGGCGCTGACTCCATCGAGCATGGTCTGGACATCGATGACGGGACGCTACAGTTGATGGCCGAGCGCCAGGTGTTCTACACGCCCACCGTCTGGGCCTACCACTTCGTCGGTGAGCGCGCAGCCTGGCTAGCCACGCCTCCTGAGGTGGCTGAAGAAGTCCGCTCCCGCTACTCCCGGCACCACGACGTGGTCGCCCGGGCACGTAAGGCAAGGGTACGGATCGTGGCCGGGACCGACGCGGC
>JASHRA010000212.1 GCA_030038765.1 Candidatus Dormiibacterota bacterium
GTGCTGGGACCGGCCCCGGGCCACCCCGGCGCCCGGCTGGTGGCGCTGCGCCTCGGGGAGGGGGTCGAGCTGGGGCAGGTGGGCGAGGTGCCGCTCCCGCCCTACCTGCGGCGGGGGCTGCGCGATCCCGCCCGCTACCAGACCGTCTACGCCCGCGGGCAGGCCGTCTCGGCGGCCGCGCCCACGGCCGGCCTGCACCTCACCGCCGAGCTGCTGCGGGGCTGCCGCGCGCGGGGGGTGGAGCTGGTCCGGGTGCAGCTGGAGGTCGGGCTGGGCACCTTCACCCCGATCCGGGAGCAGCTCATAGAGCAGCACCGCATGCACGCCGAGCGGATCCGGATCTCGACCCGGGCAGCCCGGGCCATCGGTCGCGCCCGGCGCGGCGGGGGACGCGTGGTGGCGGTGGGGACGACCTCGGTGCGCTGCCTCGAGTCCCGCCCCGACGGCGCCGGGGGGGTGTGTGCCGGGGAGCAGGAGACCGACCTCTACCTGCGGCCCGGCTCGCGCTTCCAGGTCGTGGACGGGCTCCTCACCAACTTCCACCAGCCCCGCTCCTCGCTGCTGGTGATGGTGAGCGCGTTCTTCGGGACGGAGCGGGTCCGGCTCGCCTACGCCGAGGCCCTGGATCGCGGCTACCGCTTCCTCAGCTTCGGCGACTGCATGTTCGGCTGGCGCTCGGGATGAGCGCCGGGGGCCGCGGCTTCCGCCTCCTGGGGCGTGACGGCCGGGCCCGCCGCGGCCAGCTCCTGACCGCCCACGGCCCGGTCCAGACCCCCGCCTTCATGCCCGTCGGGACCCACGCCGGGGTGAAGGCGCTGGCCCCGGACGAGGTCCGCGCCACCGGGGCCGAGATGATCCTCTGCAACTTCTACCACCTGGCCCTCAGGCCCGGGGTCGAGCTGGTCTCCGAGCTGGGCGGCCTGCACCGCTTCATGGCCTGGCCGGGGCCGATCCTCACCGACAGCGGCGGCTTCCAGCTCTTCAGCCTGGAGGGCATGGTCCAGCGCGACGACCAGGGCGTCACCTTCCGCTCCCCCTACGGCGGGGAGACGGTGCGCATGACGCCCGAGGCCGCGGTCCGGGGCCAGCGCGAGCTGGGCAGCGACGTGATCATGGCCCTGGACCAGCCGGTGGGCTACGGGGCGGGGCCGGAGGCGGCGGCCGAGGCGACCCGCCGGACCCACCTCTGGGCCCGGCGCTGCCGCGGCCAGGAGACCGGTGACGCCCTCCTCTTCGGCATCGTCCAGGGCGGCTTCGACCCCGCCACCAGGGCCGCCTCGGCGCGCCTCCTGGGCGGGCTGGGCTTCGACGGCCTGGCCCTCGGGGGGCTGGTCCTGGGGGAGCCGGCCCCGGTCCGCCAGGCGGCGGTCGACGCCTGCGTCGCGGAGCTCCCGGAGGCGCTGCCCCGCTACCTCATGGGGCTCGGCACCGAGCTCGACCTGGTCGACTGCGTGAGCCGGGGCATCGACCTCTTCGACTGCGTCCTGCCCACCCGGCTGGCCCGCACCGGCACCGCCATCGGGTCCCGGGGCCGGCTGGCGCTGACCCAGGCGCGCTACCGCTCCGACCCCGACCCGATCGAGCCCGGCTGCGACTGCCCCGCCTGCCGGGAGTTCAGCCGCGCCTACCTGCGCCACCTCTTCCTCGCCGGCGAGATCCTGGCCCACCGCCTGGTCAGCCTGCACAACCTGCGCCACCTGAGCCGGCTCATGGAGGACGTGCGTCGGGCGGTCGAGGAGGGACGGCTCGGGGCCCTGCGGGCGGAGCTGGCGGCGAGCCTCTCGGGAGCTCACGATGGGGGACCTCGGGGGCGCCGGGGGGAGCTCCCCAGCGTCGGCCTCTAGAATCCTCGGGATGCTGATCGAGACCGGGGAGCCGCGCTCGGAGCCATGATCCGGATCTCTCGCTGGTGGCTGGCGCTGGTCCTGGTGGTGGTGGTGGGTGCCCTCTTCATCGACGCCTACAGCGGCGTCTACAACGTCGTGGTCCGCCACACCAGCCCGACCGCGTCCATGCCCAAGGGCAAGCAGCCGACCCTGCTGGGCAACCCCATCTACATCCACCGCGGGCTCGACCTGGAGGGCGGGACCCAGGTCGTGGTGCAGATCTGCCAGGGACCGGACAACCCGCCCGGGGTGGGCTGCACCACCGGCCTGCCCAAGGGCCGGACCCTGGCCGAGGCCCAGGCCGACACCCTCACCATCCTGGAGAAGCGGGTCAACACCCTGGGCGTGTCCGGGACCCAGCTCCAGACCCAGGGCAACAGCCAGATCCTGATCCAGCTGCCCGGGGTGGACGTCTCCCAGGCCCTCTCCACGCTGGGCAAGACCTCCCAGCTCCACTTCGCCGTGCCGGTCAAGGGCAAGGCCTCGGTCAACGGCTCACCGGGCGCCTGCAGCACCGTCACCTGCGCCGACCAGGACCAGCTGGTGCCGGCCGGCTGCTGGCATCCCAAGCGGCGCAACTCAGGCTGCCAGTTCAGCGACACCACCTTCTACCCCAGCGGCTACCACTGGAAGATCGTCAAGGACCTGACCGCCTCCGACGTCAGCTCGGCGGCGGTGGGCCAGGTGGCCGGCGGCTACGCCGTCGACATCACCTTCAACAGCTCCGGGGCGGCCGTCTGGTCCAAGCTCACCACCGCCGCCTGCAAGAAGAACCCGGGCTGCAGCTACAGCGGCAACGGCGGCTCCACCACCGGCGCCCCGCCCACCTCGCAGCTGGCCATCTTCCTCGACGACCAGGTGCTGACCGCGCCCGTGGTGGCCAGCCCCAGCAGCAACCAGACCCAGATCACCGGGGACTTCACCTTCGCCAGCGCCACCCGGCTGGTGGACGACATCAACGCGGGCGCGCTGCCGGCCCAGATCCAGGTCGCGGCCCTCACCTCGGTCTCGGCCACGCTGGGCCAGCAGTCGGTGCAGCAGAGCCTGCTGGCGGGCGCCTTCGGCCTCGCCCTGGTGGTCATCTTCATGATGCTCTACTACCGCTTCCCGGGAGTGCTGGCGAGCATCGCCCTGGTCGGCTACGCGGCCATCGTGCTCGCCATCTTCAAGCTGATCCCGGTGGTGCTGACGCTGCCCGGGCTGGCCGGATTCATCCTCAGCGTGGGCATGGCGGTCGACGCCAACGTGCTGATCTTCGAACGGATGAAGGAGGAACTGCGCCAGGACCGGCCGCTGGAGCTGGCCACCGAGTACGGCTTCCGGCGCGCCTGGCCGGCGATCCGCGACTCCAACATCTCGACCATGATCACCTGCACCGTCCTCTACTTCTTCGGCTCCTCGGACGTGAAGGGGTTCGCGCTGACCCTCTTCATCGGCGTGGCGGCCAGCATGTTCTCGTCGATCGTCATCACCCACTCGCTGCTCCACTACGTGCAGCGCTGGTTCCCCTTCGCCCGCCGACCCGGCCTCTACACCCGGATCCTGCCCGCCGAGAGCCTGGCCCGGGCCTTCCGCCCCGGGGGCCGCTTCGACGTCGTGAGCCACCGCAACGCCTACTTCGCCGGCTCCCTGGCGGTCATCCTGCCCGGCGTCTTCTGCATCCTCATCGCCGGCTTCAACCTCGGCATCGACTTCACCGGCGGGGACAGCCTGACGGTGCAGCTGAAGCAGCACACCAACGCCGCCCAGGTCCAGAGGGTGGCCACCCAGGCCTACCCGCAGGCCCGGCCCTCGGTCCAGGGCCAGTCCGACAACTACTACGACGTGACCACGCTGCCGATCGTGCCCAGGGGCGCGACCAAGATCGTGGAGGCCCTGGACAGCCACTTCGGCATCCCCAAGGACAAGGCTGGCAACCCGGAGGTGAGTGAGACCACGGTCGGGCCCACCATCGCCGGCGGGCTGGTGGTCAGCGCCGTCTTCCTGGTCATCATCGCCGCCATCCTGATCTCCGGCTACCTGGGCTTCCGCTTCTCGCACACCCAGATCAGCGCCCGGCGCTTCGCCCTCTGCGCCATGGCCGCCCTGCTGCACGACGTCTTCGTCCTGGCCGGGATCTGGGCCATCCTCGGGCACTTCACCCTGCTGGGCCAGGTGGACACGCTCTTCGTCACCGCCGTGCTGACCGTGGTCGGCTTCTCCGTCCACGACACCATCGTGGTCTTCGACCGGATCCGCGAGAACCTCCGGGTCCAGGGCTCGCGGATGAACTTCGACCAGGTGGTCAACCTCTCCATCGCCCAGACCCTGTCGCGGTCCCTCAACACCTCGCTGACGGTGATCTTCGTGCTCCTGACGCTCTTCCTCTTCGGCGGCTCCTCGATCCAGGGCTTCGTCCTCGCCCTGCTGGTGGGGATCGCGTCCGGCACCTACAGCTCGATCTTCAACGCCGCCACCCTGCTGACCGCCTGGCGGGGCCTGGACCGCCGCGCCGTCAAGCGCAGCCCGGTCCGGGTCCAGCTCGGGGCCGCCGGGGTGGCGCGCCGCTAGTCAGCGGCTCCGGGCGGTTCCGGACCCGGTCTAGAATCGCCCTCGGCCGGCCGCGAGGCGGTGCGGCGCCGGGCCCGCGCCGGGGCCCGGCGGGAACCGAGGCGGAGGCTGGTGTGGCGTGGTCGAGCGATCTCCCGAGGTGACGGCGCGCCAGCTGCTGCAGCCGGCGGTGGAGCGCCTCGGGCTGGAGCTGCTGGAGCTGGCCTGGCAGGGCGCTCCCGGGCGCGGGGTCCTGCGCCTCACCGTCGATCGCCCGGGGGGCGTCACGGTGGAGGAGTGCGGGCGCGCCAGCGAGGTCGCCTCCCTGCTCCTGGACCGGCACCCGGAGCTCTTCCCCGGCCCCTATGCCCTGGAGGTCTCCTCCCCCGGGGCGGAGCG
>JASHRA010000213.1 GCA_030038765.1 Candidatus Dormiibacterota bacterium
GTTGCCGACGGCGTCGAGCGGGTCGGTCACCGCCCGGGCCTCCGCCGGGAGGTCGGCCATCTCGGCGATGCCGCCGGCGTTGTCCGTGATCGGGCCGTAGGCGTCGATGGCGACCACGATCCCGACCATGCTGAGCAGGCTCATGGCGGCCACGGCGATGCCGTAGAGACCGGCCAGCGCGTAGGCGACCAGGATGCCGATGCCGATCACCAGGACCGGCAGCGAGGCGGCCTCGAGGCTGACCGCCAGGCCGGCGATGATGTTGGTGGCGTGGCCGGTCTGGGAGGCGCGGGCCACGCTCCGCACCGGGTTGAACTGGGAGCCGGTGAAGTACTCGGTGATGGCCACGATGAGGAGCGTGATCACCACCCCGATCAGTGCCGACCAGAAGAGGTTCAGCACCGGGTGGCCGAGGATCTTCTGGGTCAGGTTGCCGCTCGCCTGGAGCGCCAGGGTGAGGGCCAGGAAGCCGAGCACGGCGATGGTCCCGGCCGAGACCAGGCCGCGGTAGAGGGCGCCCATGATCCAGGTCCCCTTGCCCATGCGCACGAAGCGCGAGCCCACGATCGAGGCCACGATGCTGATCGCGCCCAGGAGCAGGGGGAAGATGGTGAGGCTGAAGTCGTGGAACTCGAGGCTGCCCAGCAGCATGGCCGCCACCGCGGTCACGGCGTAGGTCTCAAAGAGGTCGGCCGCCATGCCGGCGCAGTCGCCGACGTTGTCGCCGACGTTGTCCGCGATCACGGCCGGGTTGCGCGGGTCGTCCTCGGGGATGCCGGCCTCGATCTTGCCCACCAGGTCGGCGCCGACGTCGGCTGCCTTGGTGTAGATGCCACCGCCGAGGCGGGCGAAGACGGAGATGAGGGAGGCGCCGAAGGCGAGGCCGACGATGGCCGAGGGCTGGTCCAGGATCCAGAAGGCGATGGTGACGCCGAGGATGCCGAAGCCGACCACGAAGAAGCCGGTCACGGCGCCCCCGTAGAAGGCCACCCGGAGGGCGTTGCCGAGCCCGCCCCGGGCGGCCTCGGCGGTGCGGTAGTTGCTGCGCACGGAGACGTTCATGCCGACGTAGCCGGCGCTGGCCGAGAGCACCGCCCCGAAGACGAAGAGGAGGGCCGTCTTCCAGCCCAGCTCGGGGGAGACGAGCTGGCCGACGGCGAGCAGCACGGCCAGGACGACGCCGATCACGGCGATGATCCGGTACTGGCGGTTGAGGTAGGCCGAGGCCCCCTCCCGGATGGCCTTCCCGATCTCCTCCATGCGCTCGTTGCCGCCGGAGCGGCTGAGCACCCAGCGCGCCAGCAGCCCCCCATAGGCGAGCGCCAGGAGGCCGGAGACTAGCACGGGGATCAGCACGGTACGGTTCATCGGGTTCTGCACCTCCCGCCGCGCGCGGCGGCATGTGGAAAAGAGGAGAGTTCAGGGGCCCGGGACAGGACCTCCTCCGGGGTCGTCACCGAGGCCGCCGCATTATATCCGCGGCGGAGCCTCGGCGGCCAGCCCCGGGCGGGGGGCCATCTGCGAAACTCAGCTGCCGGTGAGCGGGGCGCAGGCGGCGGGCGGGTCGGGATCGGGCGAGCGCTGCAGCTGGATCGTGGCCGTGGGCGACGAGCTCCTCTCCGGCCACACCCAGGACAGCAACTCCACCTGGCTCTGCCGCCGCCTCCGCGAGGGCCCCTGCCCCTGCGCCCGGGTGGTGGTGATCCCGGACCGGGAGGAGGCCATCGCGGCCGAGCTGCGCGCGGCCGCCGCCGGCCCCGCCGAGCTTGTCTTCTGCTGCGGCGGCCTGGGCCCCACCCCCGATGACCGCACCATGGCCGGCGTGGCCCTGATGCTGGGCGTGCCCCTGGTGCTGCACCCGGAGGCGGCCGGGCGCATCCGGGAGCGGGTCCGGCGCCGCTACCGCGAGGGCCGGCTGGCCAGCCCCGAGCCCAACCCCGGGACGATGAAGATGGCCTGGGTGCCCGAGGGGGCGGGGCTCCTGCGCAACCCGGTCGGGGGGGCGCCGCCTCTCGCCATCGAGCTGCCCGCCGGCGAGAGGGCCCGCTGGCTCCTGGTCCTGCCCGGGGTCCCGGCCGAGTTCCGGGCCGTGGTCGAGGAGGAGATCGCGCCCCGCTTCCTCACCGGGTCCGGGGGCCGCCGCTACTCCGAGGTGCGCTTCGAGGACCTGCCCGAGTCCGCCCTCTTCCCCGCCCTCACCGAGCTGGAGGCGCTCCATCCCGAGGCCCGCTTCGGCTCCTACCCCCAGGCCGGCGGCGGGGTCGTGGTGCGCACCAGCGCCGAGACCGAGGCGGAGCTGGTGCGGGCGCTGGCGGACCTCCGCCGGCTGGCCCCGGGACCGATCAGCGACTAGCGCGCGGCGCGGTGGTTCTCGAAGCAGTTGCTGCAGTAGACGGGGCGGTCGTACTTGGGCTGGAAGGGCACCTGGGTCATGGCTCCGCAGTCGGCGCAGACGACGTCGTACATCTGCCGCGGGGGCCGGGGACCGCTGGACTCAAAGCCGTTGCTGCCCTGGCGCGCCGCCTTGGCCAGCTGGCGGCAGGGTTGGCAGCGGCTGGGCTGGTTCACCAGCCCCTTGGACTGGTAGAACTGCTGCTCTCCCACGGTGAAGATGAACTCCGAGCCGCACTCGCGGCAGGTAAGGGTCACGTCGGCGAGGCTCAATCCGAGCGTCCTCCATGCGGTTCCTTGCCAGGACTGCTCGGTCGCGTCACATCTCGCCTGCCCGGGACTGAGTCTGGCGGGCGCCACTATAGCAAAGACGCTGCGCAGATTGGCCGCCTTCGGCCAATTGCTTACCTCAAAACGTGAAGAGATCGATGCCTCCGGCGACGGGAAGCGCGGCACCGGTTATGTATCCCGCCTCGGGGCTGGCGAGGAAGCAGACGGCGTGGGCGACGTCCTCGGGACGCCCGGTTGAGCGCATGGCCGTGCGCAGCACCATGCGCTCGCGGGTGCTGGCCGACGAGGTGTTGAAGGCCTCGGTGGCGATGGCCCCGGCGACGATGGCGTTGCTGGTGATTCCGTGGCGGGCGCCCTCCAGGGCGGCCGATCGCATGAGACCCAGCAACCCGGCCTTGCTGGCGCTGTAGCTGGCCTGGCCGAACCCGCCCTGGGCGCCGGCCACGGAGGACATGTAGACGATCCTGCCGAAGCCGCCCTCCTTCAAGTGGGGCCAGGCCGCCCTAGTGCAGTTGAAGGCGCCCGTGAGGTTGACGGCCAGGTCCCGCTCCCAGAGCTCCGGGGACTGGTCCGGGAGCTGGCCCAGGTGGTCCAGGGTGGCGGCGTTGTTGACCAGGATGTCGATGCCCCCGAACTCCTCGGCCGCCGCCCCCAGCACCCGCTCCACCTCGTCGCGGTCGGTGACGTCCATGCGCACCGCCCTTGAGCGCCGGCCCATCTGGCGGATCTCCTCGGCGGTGCGCTCGGCGTAGACCACCCCCTCCGAGGCCATCACCTGGGCCAGCACGCTGCCCGAGCGCTGGGCCACCTGCTGCAGCTCGGGGTCCGACTCCACCAGGATGTCGGTGACGACCACGTCGGCGCCGGCCCGGGCCAGGGCCAGGCAGTCGGCGCGTCCGATCCCCCGGGAGCCGCCGGTGACCACCGCGACCTTGCCGGAGAGATCGAACATGGGCATCGGCCCCGAGTGTAGCCGCCCCAGGCGGGCCGCCCGCCCTCCCCGGTCGGCGCTCGCGCCGGCGCCTGCCGGCTGGGCTAGGATGCCGCCGAAGTGTCCCCCTCAGGCCCGCGCCGGC
>JASHRA010000214.1 GCA_030038765.1 Candidatus Dormiibacterota bacterium
CACGGCCGGCGACTCGGTCGTGGTGACCGAACACGGGGTTCCCAAGTGGCGCATCGATGCCGTCGGGGCCCATCCCGACCCCCTGGAGCGGCTCCGGACCGAGGGCCGCCTCACTCCGGCCAAGCGACATCCTCGGGCGTGGACGACTGATCGGGAGGCGCGGCGCTATGCGCCCGCCGAGATCGAAGCTCTGCTCGACGAGATCCGGGGGGACCGGTAGCCGAGCGTCGGTCTGGTATCTCGGCACCTCGCTCGCGCTCCGCGCCCCGGTGTCGACCGGTGACTCGCGCGCGGCCCGAATGGCTCGACCAGGCGAGCCGGATGGGAGACGTCCATTCCTCGACCCTGATCGGACTTGAAATCGTCCGCGTCCTCCGACGCGAACGTCTGTCCACCGAGCGTGCCGGAGAGGCGCTGGACCGCGGTGCGCTCGTGAGCATCGATGACGCCCTCCTTCGCGCCGCCGCGGCCATCGAACCGCGCGTCCGGTCGTTGGACGCCATCCACCTGGCGACCTGTGCGCTATCGGGCAGCGAGGCGGAGCTGACAAAGCCTGACGCGGCAATGCGCGCGGCCGCGTCCGAACTCGACCGGCGTGTCATGGACCCGCTCGACGACAGGGCCGAGCCGCGTGGCTGAGCTGCCTCCGGTAACTCTCCGCCATCGAGAAGGCCGAAGGGAACCCGCGCTGCCGCGCAGGTGCGCAGGCGGGAGGGTCTGCCCGGACGGCTGATTGGGCTGGGTGACATCGCTCAGAGGAGGCTGTGCGGCCGGTCGGCGGTGAGGCAAGCCGCTCTGCCAGCGATGGCGTAGGGGGTTCATGTTTGACCGCTGGGGGGCCGGGCGGGGGAACACTGAGACGTCCTCAGCCTTGGGCCGGGCCCTTCGCCCGGGGAGCGGTGAGCGCACGGCGGGTCTCATTTGGCGGTGTATGCTGTGGTGTATGGATCGCACCAACATCTACCTGCAGAGGAGGCAGACGGAGAGGCTCGATCGCCTGGCCGTCCAGGAGGGCATCTCGAGAGCCGAGCTGATCCGACGCCTGCTGGACCGCTCGCTTCTGGACGTGGAGGACAGCCTGGGCGGCGACCTGGCGGCCATCGATGCCTCGTTCGGTTGTCTGCGGGACGCGAAGGTGCCAGACCGCGCTCCCGGGGGACGCGAGGCCCACCTCGCAAGGATGTGGCAGAAGACGTGATCCTGGTCGACACGGACGTCCTCATCGCCCACCTGCGCGGCCGCGGGGAGGCCCGCGGCTGGCTCCACGAGGCCCGCACGAGAGGGCCGCTCTCGGTCAGCGTGGTCTCGATCGCGGAGCTCACGGGCGGCATGCGCTCAGCTGAGCGCCGTGAGGTGTGGGGCCTCCTGTCCGCCCTGCGCGCCGAGCCCGTCACCGAGCTGATCGCAAGGCGTGCGGGCGAGCTCATGCGAACCTACCGGCGGAGCCACTCCGGGGTGGGGATCGCTGGTTACCTGATCGCGGCCACCGCCGAACACCACGGGGCCGAGCTGGCCACGCTCAACGTCCGCCACTTCCCCATGTTCCCTGACCTCAAGCCGCCGTTCCCGCTCCCCTGACGGGGCCCGAAACGGCCGGCATCGAGGCCGAGGCTGGGCAGTTCCCCCCAGGGTCCCGGTGCTGAGCTGAGCTCCGACCCAAGCGGCGGGCCGTCGCATCCGTCGAACCCTCGGAACTCCGCCAGACGCTCTCGCACCAGGCGACTCGTAGCCCGGCCCCCGCCCGGGGAGCAGCGTCGAGAGCGGGGCGCGCCCCCAGGACCAAGCGCTGGCCGGGCTGGCTCGGGGCCAGTGCTGGGCCGCTGGAGCTCTGTCCCCGTGTCCGAACCCTAGGGCGCCCCTCGCACGTACACCACCTGGCCGGTGACGTAGCTCGCCTCGGGGCTGGCCAGGAAGGCGATCACGTTGGCCACGTCGGCGGGCTGGCCGGTCCTGGGGATGGGGTTCTGGGCCGAGAAGCGCCTCACGTGCTCCTCGAAGCTGATCCCGAGGCGCTCCGCGGTGGCCTCGGTCATGCGGGTCTCGATGAAGCCCGGGGCGACCACGTTGACGGTGATGCCGAAGCGCCCCAGCTCGATGGCCAGGGTGCGGGCCAGGCCCTGGATGCCCATCTTGGCGGCCGCGTAGTTGGCCTGGCCCCGGTTGCCCAGGGCCGAGGTGCTGGAGATCATCACGATCCGGCCCGAACCCTGCGGCACCATCACCGCCTGGGCCGCCTGGGCGCAGAGGAAGCTGCCCTTGAGGTGGGTGTCGACCACCAGGTCCCAGTCCTGCTCGCTCATCTTGTGCACCAGGTTGTCCCGGACCAGGCCGGCGCAGGTGACGAGGATGTCGAGGCGTCCGAACTCGGAGCGGGCACGCTCCACGGCGGCCCCGACCTGGGACTTGGAGGTGACGTCGAGGGCCTGGGCCAGGGCCCGGTGCCCCTGCTCCCGCAGGCCCGCCGCCTGCTCCTCGGCCGGCTCCGGGTCGAGGTCGCAGAGCAGCACCGCCGCCCCCTCCTGGGCCAGCTTCCGGGCGGTGGCGGCGCCGATGCCCCGCCCCCCGCCGGTGACCAGCGCCACCTGTCCCTCGAGGCTCATCCCCACCGCTCCTCCCGCGCTGGCCGGCGAACGGCGGCCATTATGGCCGTAGCGCCGCGGGCGGCGGCGCGAAGCTCAGCCCCATCGCCTCCGCCACCAGCACCGCCAGGTCGCGGCTCTGGAGCGGCAGCTGCTGCGAGGCGGTCCCCTCCTGGAACATGGTGGCGCA
>JASHRA010000215.1 GCA_030038765.1 Candidatus Dormiibacterota bacterium
AAGCGGCCCCTGCCGTCGCGGCCGCCAGGGCCACGGCCAGTGCCAACCCCAGACCGGTGGCGATGCCACGCCTTGTCCGCACTGAGCACACCTCCCCGGAGCTCTGCGTCGGTTGGACCGGGCGCAAGGATACACTTGCCCCCATGCCCAGTCAACAGTCGACAGCCGATCGTATCCCGGCCATGGGGCGGAGGAGCCCTCGGGGAGGCCATGGTGCTTGATCTAGTGGTCCGGGGTGGCCTGACCGTGACCCCGGCCGGGCCGCTACCCCTCTCGATTGGAATCTCAACCGGCAAGATCGTCTCACTGACCGGCGCCGGGGAGCCCGTCCCAGAGGCGGGGCGGGTGGTCGACGCCGACGGCCTGATCGTCGCGCCGGGGGGAGTGGATCCCCACATCCACTGCGACATGGAGGTGGCCACTCCGGGTGGCGGGGCACCGACCTTCACGGCCGGAGCGGACGTGGTCAGCCGAGCCGCCCTCCACGGCGGAACCACGACACTCATCGACTTCGCTTGGAACCGGCCGGGAGAGCCGCTTCAGACCACCCTCGACGAGCGGCTCAAGGACTGGCAGGGCAAGAGTCTGGCCGACTTCTCGCTGCACGTCGTGCTGCAGGGGAGCATCGAAGAGGCCCGGCTCGCCGAGATGCCGGACATAATCAGCGCCGGTTTCCCGAGCTTCAAGATCTTCACCACCGACGTCACCCCAAACGACGAGCCCAGCAGGGTTCCGATCGGCAGCCTCCTGGAGGTCCTGAAGATAACCGCCGCCAACGGAGGCATCGTCGCCATCCACGCCGAGGACGATGAGCTCGTAATGCACATGTACCGGAAGCTGGCGCGGGAGGGGCGGACGGAAGCCAGGTACATGTCGGAGGTTCACAGCACGCTATCCGAGAAGCTAGCCTTTCAACGGGTTATTGGCTTGGCGGAGAGCGTCCCCGGGTGCGTCCTTTACATGATGCATGTGAGCGCGTCCACAGGTGTTGCCGCAATCGCTGAGGGAAGGCGCCACGGCGTTGCGGTTTTCGGCGAGACCCTCCACCAGTACGCCCTGCACACGGACGAGGAGTACCAAAGCGGGGACGGCGTGAAGTTCCACACCTATCCATCCCTGAAGGGGAGGGACGACACCGAGGCGCTCTGGCGCGGAGCTGAGCGCGGCGAGATCGCCACCTTCGCGACCGACGAGCTATGCACGAGCTATGCGGTGAAGCTCCAGGGACGTCACATCGACGACGTCACAGGTGGCAACACCGGCGTCGAGCCCAGATTGGCGATCGTCTTCGATGAGGTGGTCAGCAGACGGGGCCTGGGCCTGAGCCGCTTCGTGGCCCTCACCTCGGCAAACGCAGCCAAGATCATGGGCCTGTACCCGCGCAAGGGCGCGATCGCGGTGGGAAGTGATGCCGACCTCGTGCTCATCGATCCCGCCCGGCGGACCGTCATCTCCGCTTCGATCCTCCACGAGTCCGACTACACGCCATGGGAGGGCCGCGAGGTCCAGGGCTGGCCGGTGGCGACCGTCCTCCGCGGGGAACTGGTCGTGGAAGGGGGCGAGATGACCCAGCCTTCGAGCCCCGGCCAGCTCCTACCACGCCAAGTCGACCCGGACGTCCGGCGCGGGATCCTCTGAGGGGAGCGGAGCGCGAACGACGCTGCCGCGGGGGCCCGCCCCGGGGCCAGCGATCCGTCCCTGAGCGCCCCGGCGTAGGCGTCTCTGTCCCCAGCCAACCCTGGTACCGTGGGAAGTCCGCCCCGGGAAGGATGGAGGCTCATGGTCCGGAGACCCTTTGGTCGGGTGCCCCTCATTTCGGTGCTGCGAACTAGATTCCGGGGCCCTGTCTGATGCCGGAGGGAAGTGCCGCCGACTTCGCCGGGACCGCCGACGGCTTGGTGGACTACCTCCTGGGACTGGAGCCGGAGGAGGCGACCGCACTCGGCGACCATCGCTTCGATGCCGAGATCTCGGACCTGGACCTGCGCTCGCGCGACGCCACGGTTCGTCGCCTGCGGGACGAGAGGGAGAAACTCACAGCCTTTCCACAGAGTGACCTCGGCCGGGAAGCCCGGGTCGACCTGGAGATGCTGACGCAGAGGATCGATCAGCTGATCTTCGACTACGAGGAACTCTGCGAGCCGGCCTGGAATCCTCTCGTTTACAACCCTGGAGACGGCCTGCTCCCCCTCCTGTCCCAGGCCACCATCCCCCTCGAGGACAGGGCACGGGGCCTGATCGGCCGACTCCGTCACCTTCCCGGGGTGGTTGCACTTGCGAGGCGGCAACTCCAAAGTCCACCTCCGCCCCACCTCGAGGTGGCCCGTCTCCAGCACGGCGGCGTGAACAGTCTGCTGAGGGACCATGTGAGCGAGCTGAGCCAGCGATTGCCCAGCCGGTCGCTGCGCTCCGAGCTCGAGTCAGCCACCGAGCGGGCCCTGGAAGCCTGGGCCGACTTCGGCGCGTTCCTCGAGACCTTGGAGCCGGGGCCGACGGACTCATTCCGGCTCGGGCAAGAGCGATTCGCGTCCAAGCTGAGGTTGACCCTCCACTCCCACATGACACCGGCTGACGTGGTCGGACAGGCGACTCACCGCCTCGACGAGCTGACGGACGAACTGGGCTCGGTCGCCTCGATGATCCTCCCCGCCACGCCGGCGATGACGGCAACCGACCGGATCCGTGCCGCTCTGGCCCAGGTCAGTGAGGATCGCCCGGACGACGTCAACCTGCTCGACGAGGCACGGAGTGCACTCCGACAGGTGGCGGAGCTGGTGGCCCACAGCGGGCTGTTCACGCCACCCCAGGGCGAGTACGACGTCGAGGTGATGCCGCCCTTCATGCGAGGAGGAGCATCGGTGATGTGCCTCCCGGCGGGGCCCTTCGAGGAGGGGGCGCGGTCCAAGGTCTACATCGCTCCACCCGATGCGGGAGGGCCCCCGGACGAGTCCGACTCCTACTACCGGGAGCTGAACCGTTCAATGATGGTGCTCCTCATGGCGCACGAGGGCGTACCGGGGCACGTGCTGCAGCTGGACCGTGCGCGGCAGCCGGACGGACCCACGCGGGCAAGGCAGGCACTGTGGAGCGGCACCTTCGTCGAGGGCTGGGCGTCCCACGCCGAGAGGATCGTGGTCGAGCTGGCGGCCAGCGACCCGGCATTGCGCAGCCAGGAGCTGAAGATGAAGATCAGGTGCGCAATCAATGCCATGCTGGACGCGTCCGTCCATGCGGGCGAGATGGGGAAGCGAGAGGCTCTCGACCTTATGACGCGCTCTGGATTTCAGGAGTCGGCGCAGGCGGAGGAGAAGTGGCGCCGCGCTTGCATCACGTCGACCCAGCTCTCCACATACTTCGTCGGTTACGTCGAACTTGAGCGCCTGTTCGAGCGGTTCGCACCGATCAGGTCCTATGATCCCTTCCTGTCGCACGGTTCGCCGCCGCCGGAGCTCCTCTCGACCCTCCTCGTCTGACGCCAGTCGAGCCCGCGGTGGGTGCCGCGTGCGACGGCTCAGCCGGGCCGGCCGTGACCTCGATCAATGAGCGCCTCGTATGCATACATGGGGGCGCCCATCAGTAGCCCTCTTCGCCCCGCGCGGAGAAGCTCGATGGGAAAGTCATCCGGCAGGTGCCCGGAGCGCTGGTTGGAACTGCCCGGACCCATGTCACGGAGGGCGTGAGGCAGCAGCCGAACGATCTCCAGCAGCGCCAGGGGCCGAGATCGGACCACGCTGGCGTAGAAGGCGGAGAGCCCAGCGCTGTAGCCGAAGAACTGCGTGCGCAGGCTGGCCATCTCCCGGCGATGCTGATGCCAGGTGATGGCCGGTGGCCAGTGCAGGACGGCAGCGCCTGAGGCAAGGAGCTGGGACAGGACCCGCGTCTCCTCCCCGCCATGGGTCCTGGTCCCGGCTCCAAGGTATGGGTCGAAGCCACCTGCCGCCCGCAGCTGCTCCGTCCGGAAGGCCATGTTGCCGCCCGGCCCGAACGATGGCAGCGGATAGAGCGGATGGTGCACGCTGGGCGTGCCCGCCCGCAGCACCTCCGGGGCGATGCCCCGCCCCTTGTTGAAGCCGCCGTACTGCTCGAAGCGGACCTGGGCTTCGGACACCAGCTCGAGCGGGAGCATCAATCCCGCCACCGCGGCGGGCGCCGAGGGGTGCTGGAAGCCCCGCTTGATCGCCTCCACCCACCTGACGTCGGCGACCTCGTCGTCGTCGATCCAGGCGACCAGCTCGGTCGCCACCTCGGCGAGGCCGCGGTTTCGGGCGCGGGAGAGCCCGGGTCGCGGCTCGCGCACGAGCCGGATGCCGGGAAGGCCGGCACGCTCAACGACCCCGGCGGTCCCGCCGTCCTCTCGGTCATTGTCGACCACGACTAGCGAGAAGCCTGGGTCGCTCTGCCGACGCAGGCTGGAGAGCAGCCGGGCGAGCCCGTCGGTTCGCCGACGCGTGCAGACCACCACGGTGAGCCCCGTGGCGTCGGTGGGAGGGCCCACTCCGCTACCTGCTCCCTGCGGAGCGGCACAGCCCTGCGACGGCTCCGCCAGCTCGCGCAGCGAGACCTTCGCCTCCCGTGACAGCGTCCAGAAGGAGATGTCGACGGGTACGCCCTGACGACGCGCCAGGCACCAGATCGATTCGAAGCCGGTGACGGCCAGCTCCGCGTCGTCGGTCTGGTCGAGGTCGAGGTCGACCACCCGGGCCGGTGCCCGGAGCCCGCCCCGGTCGGTGGGCCGCATCTCAGTTGACCTCCGGCCCCGGGAGGCCTGGGATCGGGCGCAGACCAGCTCTCACGGCCGTAGGGTCCTGCCCAGGTGCTCGCCGAGCCGCACCGCCAGGACGACCACCATGAACGTCGAGTTTGCCTGGCCGGAAGTGACGAACGTCGAGCTGCTGGCGACGTGGACGTTGGCGGCCAGGTGAACCGCCAGGTTGCCGTCCACCACGCCGTCCTCCGGGGCGGCGGACATCCTGGTCGTGCCGCACTGGTGGAAGCCGCCCCCGGCCTGGGCCAGGACGGCTGCGCCCGGATCCGGGTACAGGTACTCGAGCCGGCCCACCCCGCAGCGTTGGAGATGTTCGTCCCAGAGGCGATGTGCCTGCAGCACGCCGGAGATGTCACGGTCGGAGTAGCGCAAGTCGATGCTGAGCCGGGGGCGGCCGAGGGAGTCGCGTTCCCGGGAGAGCGTCACCCGGCTCTCCCGCTGGGGAAGGTGCTCGCCGTGGTACTGCAGGGGGTAGACGTTCTCCGGGTTGTAGATGAAGAAGCCGGGAGCACGTCGGCCGCGAGCGAGGAAGCGGCGCGTGCCGAAGCCGGCCACGAAGCCTGCGGTCCGAACCGGCTGCCTCACCATGTTGCCCACGTGGGCGAGGGCCGGTGAGCTCTCGCCGAGACCCCCGTAGGGAGTGCCCGCCGTCTGCTGCCCGGTCAGCGCCAGGCGCTGGGCGTCGGGCGCGAGCCGCGCCCCGAGTGGCGAGCGCAGCGCCAGGTAGGCGAAGGACAGCGGCCCGCTCCGGTGCCGCGCGTCCGGCAGTTCCGGGTTGCCCAGGTAGGACACGACGTTGGGGAGCGCCTGCTCCATCTGGTAGCGGCCGGTGAAGGTGAGCCGGCGGCGAACATAGACCCCGTCAAGGTCGCGCTCGTAGCCGAAGACGGTGGCCCGGGGCGGTGTCGAGAAGCGCACCCTGGCGATGGTTCCCTCCACGTGCGACATGTACCAGCGACCGAGCTGGTCGGAGTGGTTACCCAGCGCGCCCCCCTGGGGCCCCCGGGAAGCGAGCAAGAGCCGCGTCCCCTCCAGCCCGCCGCAGGCGATCACGAAGGCCCGGGCCGTCACCCCCACGCGCGTCCCGTTCCAGGCCCTGCAGAGCAGGCGGTCGGCGCGGCCGGAGTTCTCCGGACACACGATCTCCGAACACGTGAGCCCGGTCAGCACCCGCAGCCGGGGCTCGTCTCGAAGTCGCGGGAAGTAGACGGCACCGAAATTGGTCGGCAGTGACCAGCGCTCGAGCGTGGAACTGGTCACGTCGCCGTCGATCAGGCCCGGGACGATCGCTGGCGGAAGCCCTGGGATCTGCAGGGCACTGAACACGGCTCGGCCGCAGACCAGCCAGTCACAGGCCCGCTGGAAGTACCCGGCCACCTCCTCGTAGCCGATGGGCCAGGCCGCCGCACCAACGTGGGGACGTGATGCGAAGTCGACGGGGTCGTAGGGAACACAACGACCTCCCCAGATGACCGACGTGCCCCCCAGCTGTCGGCGGGTGGCCAGCGACATGGGGGCGTGGCGCTCCCGGTCCCAGGCCGCAGCCTCGGAAAGGTCCTGCATGAGTGGGTCGAAGCCGATCCTGCCGCTCTCCACCAGGACCACGTTGAGTCCACGTCCGGCCGCCTCCAGCGCGGTGACGATGCCGGCGGGCCCGGCCCCGACCACCGCCACCTCCGCCGTGATGTTCGACTCCGAAGGAGGGGCGCTGAAGTCCAGGATCACGGTCCGGCCTCGGAGGCGAGCGAGGCCAGCTCGCGGAGCACGACTGCCTCCTCAGCCGCGCCGCGGGTCGGCTCCTCCTCAGCCGCCAGCGCGGCCCTGCGGACTCGCTCCGGCCGGCTCGAACTGAACAGCACGACACCTCCCGAGTTGCGTGCCATCGCACAGCGGAGCAGCAGGTCCGCCAGGGTCCCAGAGCGGCGAAGGTCCGCCCCCAAGCGCGCGCTCAACCTGGCGACCCGCTCAGGATCGCGTTCGATCACCGACTTCAGGATCGGCAGCGACCCACCGAGAGCCCCGAACGTGATCGTGGCCGGGCGTCCCCCCGCCGGGGCTGGCGACTCGGGCCCCAGGGGATCGTCACGGAACTGGATCACGGGGGCGGCTTCCGCGAGCCGCCTCGGCACTCCCGGTAGCCCGCGCCCGGGGCCGGTGGCTCCCCATGTGCGGATCGTGCCCCGGTCCCGCTGGCGCGTGAGGAACTCAAGGAGCGCATCCGCCTGGTCCGGGGGAACGGCTGTGGGATCGTGCAGAAGCAGTACGTCGATGCTGGCCAGCCCCAGTGCGCGCAGGCTGCGCTCAAGGCTCCGGCGGGCTGCGCCAGGGCTGAATCCAACCGACGCGTAGAGCAGCCTGCCGACCCAGCCCGACGTCGGGCCCTGCCCGGACCTCCGGACGGTGCGCTGCACGCCGGGCCTTGCCCGCAGCGCGGATCGAACCGGGGCCTGGAGCCAGCCTGCGGCCCGCCCCCAAGGGGTGAGCCCGATGCCGAACTTGGTCGCCACCGTAATTTCCCCGGGATGACGACGAAGTAGCGCGCCGAGTTCCGCCTCCGCCAAGCCCAGGCCGTACATAGGGGCGACGTCGAAGTGGCGGAACCCCGAGTCGTAGGCGGTCTCGAGGACGGCCATCCGGTCCCGGGCGCGGGGCAGGCTGAAGAGCCCAGCGCAGCCGAAGCCCAGCACCGAGGACCCGACCCCGGTGCCGGCCAGCTCCACCCGGCGCATCAGCCGGCTCCGCCCCGGGGGCCATCGCCGCATGGCGAACCGCCACGTGGTCTCCGGCATGAAGCGCGACGGGTGCGCCCGGACCGGCGTGGTCCCGGGGAGGGCGTCTGCGCCAGAGGCGGCAGACTCGAAGAGATGATGCGGACCGGGGCTTGGTACAGCGCTCGCGAGACCATCGCTGCGTCAGACAATCGTGGGTCGCAAGACGTCGTCATCTGGTACTTGTCCAGCAGCGATCTGCCTCTGTGAAAAGTGATCCGGGCAGCTAGGCCGCCTAGGCGCGAGGACCTGCCGGGCGCGCCGCCCGAGTGTAGCGCGCCGTCGCCGTGAGCCCGCCCCCGCAGTCATGCGCGACCAGGCGCGTCGACCTGAGCTGAGAGGCTCCCCTCGTTCCGTCACTTTACCGGCGCCGCGAGCGTCACCGACTCGATCACTCGCGACGGATCCGAGGCCAAGGCCAGGGTCGCGACAAGCGGCACTGTCTTTCTGCGCGCGAGCGCATGGGTCCAGCTACGGCCGGGTTGTAGCCGGAACGAGTAACGGGAGAGCACCCTTCCGTCAGAGGTCACTGTCACCTCCAGCGACTCGAGCCTCCCCTCCTCGTTGGTGACACCGAGCCTGGCTCGGTGGGCCGTGGAGCCGGCTCCGACCGGCTTCGGCACCAGCCAGAACTCAAGGAAGTGCTCCTGCTGCGAAGTGGCGCTGCTGTAGACGGAGAGGCCTATGGCCAAGGCGCCTATGGCAGCGGCTGCTCCCAGCACCAGGATCGGCCCCGGCCCCAGCGCGATCCGACGCCGTAGCGATCCACTCCACAGCCCGCGGTGGAGAGGGTAGTAAACACGCCTGAGAAGAGTCAGCGCGCTGGCGATTGCCACTACGGCGAGCAGGTAGGCCGCCCAGGTCTTGCTCGTCAGTTGGTCCACGTAGTTGAGGATGAGACCTCCCGCCATGAGCACAACGAGGCTCGCTAGGCAACTCCACATCAACCTCGCCACGCCGCGGACGTGACGGCCACTGGGATCGATCGCCAGCACCAGAGCTGCGCCCGGCAGGTAGAGGGCCAGGGGAATCCCTGCCACCACCTGTAGGCCAAGGACGGGGACGAAGAAATCGACCACCGCGCACAGGAGCGCGAGTGCCGCAAGCGACAGTGCGTGTGCCCTGTGATAGCTCACGAGTGCGACCCGCTCCCTGCTGTGTAGACGGAGCCACGGATCGCATAGACCGTGATGTCTCCATCTTCGAAGATTCGGCTCACTCCCGCCTGGTGGTTGAACTTGGTCAGGTCGGAGAGCGGCAGCGGCGAGGTGTAGTCACCGCTGTGAGGGTCATTGGTGAAGTAGTAACCCGTCGCTGGCAGCGCCGTGGAGATCCGGCGGTCGACCGCGATGAAGGCGATCCGCTCGTTCTTGACCAAGGAGCGTACGGCTGCATTCACTTTCTGGTCTAGGAAGAGCTTGGCCACACTCTGGGGCGCGGCTTGATTGCCCAGCGAGGCCAGGAGGCTCGCCGTGACAAAGTCCCCAGCGAATCCGTTGCTCGGAGTCAACTGTGTCGCGGCCCAGCTTGCCAGGTCCAGATTGCGCTGGTCTATCGACCGTTCCCAGGCCTCCACCTCGAAACGGCCCGGAAGCCGCGCGTAGTACGGTGGCCACCCCTGGGCGACACCTCCCAGTCCGAGCACCAGTACTAGCGCCACCGCAACACCACCCCACCAGGCCGAGCCACGCCTCACCCGACCCCTCCGCCGCTTGAGGCGGAGCCTCCAGAGCCACACCGCACGCACCGCCAGGGCCACCGGCAATGCCGTCACCAGCATGAAGAAGGTGGCGGCCCGCCCATAGAGGAGGCTGCCCTCGCTCCCCAGAGCTCGGATCCCAAGTGCACCGATGAGACTCAGCGACGCGATCCCGAAGGCCACCACCAGCCGCCCTAAACGTCGATGCCTCAGGCGCCAGAGTCGTGAGAGACCGTAGAGGAACAGCAGCAGCAGCAGCAGCGTGGACAGGTACTCAAGGGCGACGTCAAAAGGGGGCCCAGTGGGCTGACGCACGGAGGGGCCGTGTCCGTGCGGGACGAGTGCCTGCAGCAGCCCCTGGACGGTCGGGGTGAAGTAGGCGACTGTGCCACTGGCGATGATCCCGTCCCAGGCAACCAACCCCCCGACGGTGAGAAGGATCAGGATCGGTAGTGGCCAGTCGCCCCAGGAGGGCCGGCGACCGATCCACTGTGCCACCCAGACGACGATCATGAGGGCGACCAGGACGTAACTGGTCACGTGGTGCGTGACGATGGTGGCGCCAGCCATCGCGAGCGCGGCCAGGCCCCAGGTCAGCACTGCGCCCCGGCGCCGGGTCTTGAGCATCCTAACCATCGCTAACAACGAGGCGACCAGAAGAGGAAGCGCCATGCTCTCGTAGATGAAGTAGGAGTCGAAGAACTGGAAGTGAGGCTGAGTGCTGTAGATCAATACCGCAAGGGCGCCGATACGAACCCGCCCCGTGACCTCCACGAAGAGGAAGTAGAGTCCGACGCATAGAAGCACGTGCGCCAGTCCGACCACCACCGTCCCTGCTACATAGATGGATAGGTGGGAGAGCGATGCGACCGCGGTAGTAACGACCTCAAGCCCAGGATACTGGGGGCTGATCCCGAGCGCTGGGTTGGGACTGAACAGATGGTGGGTCGTGAGAATCGCCTGGGCAGTCCGGACGTGTGAGAACTCGTCCAGGAACCGGAATTGCACCGGGCTGTAGGCCTCGTTGATCAGGAAGCTGGCGATTGGGATCAGCAGTGCGACGCCAAGTCCCTCGGCTCGGAAGACCTGTCGGCGTCGCACCAAGATGAGGGCCGGGGTGGCGTAGAAGACACCCTGTCCAACCCAAAACGTCGGGCCAGACCAACCACTTCCAGCACGGCTCGCCAGGTAGCTAAGGGCGACGATCAGGACCCCGCAGGAAAGACCCAACGCGAGGAGGGGAACACGGCCTAGCCGGAGGCCCTGTTCGGGCCAGTCCGTCTGCTCACCGAACCGACGTGGAGCGACGCTGTCTGGGCCCACCCACGGAAGTGGCTCAGCTGGAGTAGCCAGCCTGAGTCTGCCCCGCCTGCGCGAGAACGACCTCCGGTGACCGCCGCCATGCGCTGCCATGCCGGCTAGCCGTCCCCGGGGAACCGACGCGGGGCCGCGCGACCACGGAGCTCAGCCGGAGGCAGATACCACGCGTGCCTCACTGGCAGAACAATGCATGGGCGTACCGCCCGACCGCTCGGTGCTGACCTAGCAAACGCCCGACCTCACGCTGCGGCGGCACCTCGCCGGCCCAGCAACCCCCCGCCACCGGCCTCCGAAGCAGCCAGCGCCCCCACGACTAGCTGTGGGCCCCTCAACTGCTCGGATGGCGGCTGGGGAGTCCGGGGACCAGCACCGACCATTTCGCTGCGAAGTCGGCCCCCACCTGCCCGCCTAACCAGTTCAGAAATCCGCCGGAGTATACCATCAGGAGATCGGCACGCCCCTGGGCAACTTCGAGCGGATGAGCGGCGGATGGAACTCATAACATCCCGTTAGATCTCGAATTCCCGCGGGCGGAGCCCGCTCCAGAGATGGACCCCCCGTGGGCAGGCCGCCCGGCCACAGGCGGGCCCAGCGGCCTGCTACCGGGCCAGGGGCACAGCGCCACGGGCTGAGAGGGCCGGCCACCGACGCTCGAGTGTCCCTGATCTGGGCGGACCCACGGTCGCTGGCGCCCCCGCCCGAGGCTCCGTGAGGTCGCTCGCCCGAGGCCCCAACGCTCGGTCGTGCGGACTAGACATCGCCAGAGGCTCCTCCGACTGCGCCATCGGCCGACTCCTGCCGCCAGTTCCAGCCGTCGACGCGACTAGCCAACCTCGCCGCAAACGCCGTCGCCGCAGGCATCGAACACTCCACGAACGATGACGCGGGATCAAGACCCACTCCCGACGCACTTTGGCCGGCCCGGCCACGTAGTAGAATCGCCCTAACCTCGCTCGAAGAGGATCTCACATGCTCAGTGTCTCAGTAGCTACCTGCGCGTTCACCGAAGAGCGCTGGGAAGACCTCAACGCCGCCATCGCGTCGGTCCGTGAGCAGACCCACCGCCCTCAGGAGATCCTCGTAGTCATTGATAACAATGCGGCCTTGCTGGGACGCGCCCGCAGCGCATTCCCCGATGTGGTCGTCCTCGCCAATGACCACGCACGCGGCGCGTCAGGCGCGCGCAACACTGCCGCGATAGCGGCCAAGTCTGACATCCTCGCATTCCTCGATGACGACGCCCGAGCTGATCCGAGCTGGCTCGAGTTCCTACTGCAACCGTTCCAAGACTCCCTGGTGGCCGGGGTTGGAGGTCGTGCGGTGCCTGACTGGCCTAGGCAGCGGCCAGGGTGGTTTCCTCCAGAGTTCGACTGGGTAGTCGGGTGCTCCTATGTCGGGATGCCAGACAGGCCTGGCGTGGTCCGCAACCCGATAGGTACCAATATGTCGGTAAGGCGGGAACTGATGAACGCCGTCGGCGGCTTCCGCGAGGGCTTCGGCAACGTGGTCATCCACGATCCCACCCGAAAGCCCAAGTCGCGTCTCTCCACGTGTGAGGAGACCGAGTTCTGTATCCGGCTCGTCCAGTCCTATCCAGGAATGCACTGGTACTACCAGCCATCAGCCACGGTGCATCACCGCGTACCGGTACGGCGTACGACAGTTGGATACTTTCTCGACCGGTGCTGGCTTGAAGGCCAAGGCAAGGCACTTCTTGCCGATCTCGTTGGCCACGGCGATGCTCTGTCGTCAGAGCGTACGTACGTATCACGGACGATTCCGCACGGCATCCAGAGCGGAATCGCAGACGGCATCAGCCATCCTCGCTCGGGAGGCTTGGGCCGCGCCACCATGCTCGCGGCCGGTCTCGGCGTTGTGGCAACCTCTTACAGCTTGCATCGCATCTCTTCAGGAGCGCTAGGCAAGCGAGCCAACCCACCGGCACCTCCCAGTGCCTAGCTATTAGAGACGGCCACAGCACCGGCTCGGACGGTGACAGCCCAGCCATTCCTAAGGCATGGTGCCTACGCCTCTGGGGCAGCCGCCTCAGCCACCCCCGGTGGGCCATACCCGCAGAGCAGCGGCTCGGAGCGGAATGGACTCTCAACGGTCGGCTAGCGGGGCAGCGGCACCTCAAGAGGCGTGCTTAGGGACTCCGCCGGAGCGAAGTCGACCGTTCCGGGTACCTGCTCGGAAGCTGGCGTCACCGGGCCGGTCACGCGCTCCGTGACAATTCTCCAGAGGATTCGGAGGCCGTCTCGGATGGTGTGAAGTTTGCTCGCCCCGTTCATGCGAGGGAACTCAAAGCTACCAACCTCCGCAATTTTCAGCGGTGACTTGGCCAT
>JASHRA010000021.1 GCA_030038765.1 Candidatus Dormiibacterota bacterium
TGATGATGGCCCGCCCGGCGAACGCCTCCTTCGCGCCCCGGGCCTGGGTCTTCCCCGGGGGCGCGCTCGACGCCTGCGACGCCGACCCCGGCTGGGCCCGCCTGGCAGGGCTCCGACCCTGGCCCCAGCTGCGCTTCCGCGTCGGGGCCCTGCGCGAGACCTTCGAGGAGTGCGGCCTGCTGGTCCTCGAGGGGGGCGGCCCGGCCGCCCCGGCCGAGCTCCGCTCGCTGCGCCGGCTGGTCCACTCCCAGCACCCCGAGGCGCTCCTCGCCGGGCTCCGCCGCCTCGGTCTCAGGCCCGGGCTCTCGGCCCTGGTGCCCTGCGCCCACTGGGTCACCCCCGAGGGGCTGCCGCGGGTCTTCGACACCCACTTCTTCCTGGCCCCGACCCCGCCCGGCCAGGAGGCCGGGGCGGACGGCCCCGGCGAGATCGAGTCCCTGGAGTGGCTGGAGCCGGAGTCGGCCCTGCGCCAGGGGGAGAGGGGGGAGCGCCTGCTGCTGCCCCCGACCCGGGCCGTGCTCCAGCTGCTCTCGGGCCAGGCCTCGGTGGCGGCGGCCCTGGAGCGGGCCCGCCGGCTCCGCGTCCGACGCGTCCGGCCCCTCCTCTCGGAGCTGACCGAGGAGCGCTACCCGGGCCTCGACCTGGGCGCGGTTCGCAGCCCCGGGGCGCGCCCGTGACCGCCACCCGCTGGGAGGTGCGGATGGTGCGGGCGCCCAACCCCGGTCCCCTGACCGGCCCCGGCACCAACACCTGGGTCCTGGGCGCGGGCGAGAGCCTGGTGGTAGATCCCGGCCCCGACCACGAGGGGCACCTGCGGCAGGTGGCGGCCCGGGCGGAGGAGGTGGGCCGCCTGGTGGCTGTGGCCGTCACCCACCGCCACCGGGACCACCTGGAGGGGGCCCGCCACCTCTGCCAGATGACGGGGGCGCCCCTGGCCCGCCACCACCTGGAGGTGGAGGCGAGCGGCGAGCTGCCGCTCCACGACGGCGACCGGATCCTGGTGGGACGCGCCCAGGTGGAGGTCCTGGAGACGCCGGGGCACTCCCCCGACCACCTCTGCCTCCACCTGCCCGAGGCGGGGCTGCTGCTCACCGGGGACCACGTGCTCCAGGGCAGCACCACCATGGTCAACCCGCCCGAGGGGGACATGGCCGCCTACCTCGGCTCGCTCCGGCGCCTGCTGGAGCTCCGCCCCCGCCGGCTCCTGCCCGGGCACGGCGAGCCCATCGAGGACGGCCCCCCGGCGCTGGAGGCGCTGCTGCAGCACCGCCTCCAGCGCGAGGCCCAGGTGCTGGAGCAGCTGGCCGGCGGCCCCGCCGCCCCCGAGGAGCTGGTCCCCCGCCTCTACGCCGGCTACCCGGAGGCGGTCCTGCCCCTGGCCCGGGGCACGCTCCTGGCCCACCTGCTGAAGCTTGAGCGCGAGGGCCGGGTGCGGCGGCTGGGCACGGGCCAGCCGACCCGCTTCGAGCTCAGCTAGGCCGCTCGCCGGTCATCTCGGAGGGGAGGTGGGCCAGGGTCCGCGCCATCACCCCGGAGGGGCCCCTCGGCACCAGCCGGGCCCACTCCGAGTCCACGTGGTAGGCGGAGCCGGCGATGTCGAGGTGGGCCCAGGGCAGCTCGGAGGTGAACTGGCGCAGGAAGACGGCGGCGTTGATGGCCCCGGCCGGCGTGGTCCCGGAGGTGTTGCGCATGTCGGCGATGTCGGAGCGCAGGGCGAGGTCGTACTCGGGGTAGAGGGGGAAGGGCCAGATGCGCTCCCCGGCCAGGGCGCCGGCCCGGCGCAGCCACTCCATCAGCTCCGGGCTGGTGCCCATGGCGGCGCTCACCGGGTAGCCGACGGCGGTCACGGCGGAGCCGGTCAGGGTGGCCACGTCGACCAGGTGGGTGGCGCCCCGGGAGGCGGCGAAGCCGAGCGCGTCGGCCAGCACCAGGCGGCCCTCGGCGTCGGTGTTGTTGATCTCGATGCTCTTGCCGTTCATGGCCCGGACCACGTCCCCCGGCTTGGTGGCACCGCCGCCGGGCATGTTCTCGGTGAGGGCGGCCACCGCCAGCACCTGGAGGCCGGGGCGGAGCTGGCCGATGAGGGAGGCCGCCTCCAGCACCGCCGCGGCGCCGCTCATGTCCGCCTTCATCTGCACCATCCCGGCGTTGGGCTTGAGGGAGATGCCGCCGGTGTCGAAGGTGATCCCCTTGCCCACCAGGGCCAGCACCCGCTCGTCCCCGGCCGGGCCCTCGGGGCGGTAGCGGAGCGAGACCAGCTTGGGCGGCTCGTGGGAGCCGCGCGCCACCGCCAGCAGCGCCCCCATGCCGAGCCGCTCCATCTCGGCCCGCTCCAGCAGCTCCAGCTCCAGCCCGTCCCGGGCCGCGATCCGCTCCGCCTCGGCGGCCAGGTCGGTGGGGGTGAGCCGGTTGCCCGGCTGCCACTGCAGCCAGCGGGCCCGGTTGGTGGCCTCTCCCAGGGCCACCCCCTGCTCCAGCGCCCGGGCCAGCTCGGGCCCGGCCCCGGCCCCGACCAGCTCCAGCTCGGTGACCTCACCGGGCTCGTCCTGGGACTTCAGCTGCCCCAGGTGGTGGTTGCCCATGACCACCGCCTCCGCGACCGCCCGCACCACCGCCTCGGGCGTCCCCGCCAGCGGCTCCGCCGCCGCCACCGCCTCCAGCAGGGGCCGGTCCAGGAGCACGCCGACACGGCTGGCGAAGCGCCTCGAGTCCCGCACCGCCAGGTGGACCGCGTTGCGCAGGCGGTAGCCGTCCAGCTGCTCCGGCCGGCCCAGGCCGAGCAGCAGCAAGCGGTGTGCCGCGATCCGGCCCAGGGTCGGCAGCACGGTCCGCTCGGGGAAGTCGCCGAGCAGCTCGCGCTCCCCCTGCATGCGGGAGATGGCCCCCTCCAGGGCAGCGTCGAAGGCGGAGGCCAGGGGACCGAGCGGCCGCTCCCGGAAGAAGGGAACCAGGACCAGGTCCGAGTCCAGCTGGAGCGGGTCGCGGTCGGTCAGCCGTGCTTGCATCGCTGCCTCCGAGATGCCGTGCCCGGGCCCGGCGTGGCTTGGGCGGCCCCGCCCGGGAGCGGGCCGCCAGGACTCAGTGGTGGGGGTCGAAGCGGATCTTGCGCAGCTCCGGCAGCCATTCCCTGAGGGCCGCCTCCAGCCGCCCCCTCAGCTCCGGGGTCAGCACCACCACGTAGTTGGAGCTGGGATGGGCCTGCACCACCACCTCGCCCGGCCGGGGCTGGGTCAGGAGCAGGCTGTCGCTGGCCGGCCCGGACGCGATCAGGCCCCGGGCGAGGGCGGTCAGCTCCAGGTCGGTCACGCCCAGATGATCTCAGAGCCGGGGCGCAGAATGCCGGCGTGGCCTGCCAGATCGAAGCCCTGCCGCTGCTGCCCCAGGCCCTGGGCCCACGCCAGGTCCTGGAGCTGGAGGCGCGCCGGCGCGGCTTCCAGGAGCTGGGCGTGACCGACCTCGCCCCCTTCCGGGAGGCCGGGGCCCGGGCCCGTCGGGCCCTGCGCCAGGGGCGCCTCCAGGGCATGCCCTGGTTCCACCAGCGGCGGGTGGAGCAGGCGACGGAGCTGGGCGCCCGCTTCCCCTGGGCGCGCAGCCTGGTGGCGCTCACCTACCCCTACCGGCCACTGCCGGAGCCTCCGCCGCCGGCCCCGGGACCGCGGGGGCGGATCGCCGCCTACGCCCAGGGAGAGGACTACCACGCCCGCCTGGAGGGGCAGCTCCGGGACCTGGCCCGGGCCCTGGAGGGGCGCTTCCCGGGACTCCGCTGGCACCAGCTGGTGGACCACGGGCGCGCCTTCGACCGGGCCATCGCCGAGCGGGCCGGGGTCGGCTTCTGCGGCAAGCACACCCAGCTGATCAGCCGCGGCGCCGGCTCCTACGTGCTCCTCGGCTCCCTGCTGCTGAGCCTGGAGCTGGCCCCCGACCGGCCCAGCCGGCGCGGCTGCGGGCGCTGCCGCAGCTGCCTCTCGGCCTGCCCCACCGGCGCCCTCCTGGCGCCCGGAGTGATCGACGCGCGCCGCTGCATCAGCTACCTCACCATCGAGCACGAGGGGCCCATCGCGCCGGAGCTCCGGCGGGCGCTGGGGAGCTGGGTCTTCGGCTGCGACATCTGCCAGCAGGCCTGCCCCATCAACGAGCGGCTGGCCCCGCCGCCGCTGGCCCCCGGCCCCGCCTCCAGCGCCGCCGGGCCGGTCCCCTTCCCCGACCTCCTGGAGCTGCTGGCGCTGACCGAGGAGGAGTTCCAGCGCCGCTTCCACCACACCACCATGCGGCGCAGCGGGCGGGAGCGCCTGGCCCGGAACGCGGCGCTGGCCCTCGGCAACTCCGGGGACCCCTCGGCCGTGGCCGGCCTGGAGCGGGCCCTCGGCGGCGACCCGTCGGCCACGGTGCGGGGCGCCTGCGCCTGGGCCCTGGGCCGCCTGGGGGGCGGGGCGGCGCTGCGGGCCCTGCTCCGGGCCCGGCGGCGGGAGGCGGATCCCTCGGCCCGGGCCGAGATCGAGGCGGCGCTCCCGGAGGCAGCCGGCGCGGCCCGGTGAGTGCAATTCCGGCTCCCTCCGGCATAATCGCGGCGGTGGCTGGGTTCTCACCGCTCTGCGCCGCGAGCGACGTACCCCGGGGAACCGGGCAGGTCGTGGATGCCGATGGAGTCGAGGTGGCCGTGTTCAACGTGGACGGCGTCTTCCACGCGCTGGAGAACTTCTGCGCCAGCGGGGGCTCCATCGGCGAGGGCGAGCTGCACGGTCACATCGTGACCTGCCCCCTGGACGGCGAGACCTACGACGTCCGCACCGGCATCTCCCCCATCTCCGACGCCATCTTCGTCAAGCACTTCGACGCCCGCCTCGACGGCAGCGGCAACGTGCTGGTGCGCCTGGAGCCGACCGAAGACGAGGACGAGCGCCCCTGAGCCGGCGCCTGGCGGCCCTCGACCTGGGCTCCAACACCTGCCACCTGCTGGTCGCCGACGTCGACGAGGCCGGCACCG
>JASHRA010000216.1 GCA_030038765.1 Candidatus Dormiibacterota bacterium
GGGCGGGCCGTCCGCCGCCAGCTCCCGCCAGTCGAAGACGGCGCCCCGGGCCACCGTGATCTCGACCTGGCGCATGGCGCCGAGATCCTCTGTGGGGTCGCCCCGAACCACCAGGACGTCGGCCACGCAGCCGCTGGCCAGGCGTCCGGCGTCGCTCCATCCCCAGAGGTCGGCGTTGTGCCGGGTGACGTGCTGGAGGACGTCGCCGGCGCTGAGCCCGAGCTCGCAGATCGCCCTCATCTCGTCGACGATGGCCGAAGACGGGAGGTAGGAGCCGGCGTCGGTCCCGATGCCCCAGGCCAGTCCCTTGTCCAGGACCATGCGGAACATCTCGCGCTTGGTGACGATGGTCCGCTCCGCCCAGGCCCGCATCATGGGGGAGGGGTCGTGGGCCGCGATGAAGCGGGTGATGGCGAACGTGGGCACCAGGAACACGGATCGCTCCAGCATCATCTCCGCGATCTCGGGGGTGAGGTGGGTGCCGTGCTCCACCGAGCGCACGCCCGCCGTCACGGCGTTGCGGATGGCGCGCTCGGGGTGGACATGGGCGGCGGCCACGGTGCCCGCCGCCGACGCCTCCTCGACCATCGCCGACATCTCCCCCAGGCTGAACTGGACCGCGGTCTCGTTGTCGTCGGCCAGGCGCACGCCCCCGCTGCCGACGATCTTCAGGAAGTCGGCGCCCGCCCTGATCTGCTCGCGCGCGGCCTTGCGCACCTCGCCCTCGCCGTCGGCCTCCCTGGTGTAGGGCCAGGCGTGGCCCCCGGTGATGGCGATGAACTGCCCGGCACAGGCCATGGCCGGCCCCGGCACGACCCCCTCCCGGATCGCGTCCCGGAGCTCGATGTCGACGTGCTGGTAGCCGCCGATGTCGCGGCACCGGGTGATCCCCGTCCGCAGCGCCCGGAGCGCCTGCCGGCTGGCCCGGAGCGCCACCACCGACCTCGAGGTGTCGGGGCCCTCGTGGTCCCGCAGCACCAGGGTGAGATGGGAGTGGAGGTCGACCATCCCCGGCATCACGGTGCATCCGCCGGCCTCCAGCACGCGGGCGCCGGCGCGGTGCCCGAGCTTGCCCCCGACCTCGGTGATGCGGTCGCCCTCGAGGGCGAGGTCGCCCGCCGTCAGCGATCCGTCGGGCAGCAGCAGCCTCCCGCCCACGATCTCGACCCGGCCGCCGGCGGAGGGCACCGACGGCAGCGCCTCCGGCGCCCCCGCCGCTCCGCCGTCCGCCGCCTCCGGGGCGCTAGCCACGGGCGGCATGGCGGGCGTAGAGGTCGGGACGGTAGTCCTGCAGCAGGTTGGAGCAGAAGAAGTCCTTGCAGCGCGCCAGCTGCACGTCCCGGTGCACGTCCACCTTGTGCGTCAGCGGGCCCGGCTCCTGCGCTCTCCTGACCACCGCCTCGCCACGCGGGCTCACGATCTGGCTGCCGCCGTAGTAGTCGATGTTGTTGCTGTACGCCGCCTGCTCGCAGTGGTTGGAGGCGGCGATCCAGACCTGGTTGAAGAAGGCGTTGGCGGCGATGCAGAGGTCCAGCGTGCGGCCGTAGAAGTCGTCCGCCGGGTCGTGCCCCGCCATGGGCCAGGCGGTGGACATCAGTATCAGCTCCGCGCCCTGCACCGCCAGCGCCCGGACCGCCTCGGGGAAGCAGATGTCGTAGCAGATGAGCGAGCCCACCGGCCCGGCGGGGCTGTCGAAGATGGGCAGGTCGTCGCCCTCGGAGAAGTAGGGGTACTCGCCCCGGTTGTGCGTCTTGCGGTAGCGGCCCAGGACGCCGTCCGACGTGACCAGGGCCACGGAGTTGTAGATCACGTTCCCGTGCTGGGTGGACTCGGCCAGCCCGAACTGGACCAGCATGGAGCTCCCGGCCAGCGCCGCCTGCACCGCCTCCGTGGCCGGTCCGGGGATGGTTTCCGCCTGCTCCTTGTAGAAGAGCAGCTGCTCCGTCCGGCCCGGCGAATCCTCGGGGAAGGCGAAGTCCGCGTAGCCCTGGAGACAGGTCTCGGGCAGCACCAGCACGCTGGCCCCCTGCTCGCGCGCCTCCCGGACCGCGTCCAGGATGGCGGGCAGGTTGGCCTCGCGCCCCCGACCCACGGGCATGTTGACGACCGAGATCACAGCTTCGGACACAGACACCTCCCTGGGAGAGCCCACCGCTGCCGAACCGGGAGCGTCGGCGGCCGCGTCCGGAGCTCGGACGCGCCCGCATCGGCGCCCACTATATCCACGTCCCGCCTAGCCGCCGAGCGAGTAGTCCTGGGGGTAGATCTCGTCGAAGATCCCCTGCGGCAGCAGGCCGTGGAGGTTCGCCTTGTAGACCGTCAGCTGGTTGGGGACGCCGGGCATCCAGAGCACCGGCAGCTCCTTGGCCATGAAGTTCTGGTAGTTGTCGAGCGCGGTCTTCTCCGCGGAGGTCGTCGCGGCGGTCGTGGTCTCACGGATGTAGCTGTCCCCGGTGGCGTTGGAGTAGTCGCCCACGTTGCTGGAGGCGCCGGTCTGGAAGAGCTCCTCACCGGTCGGGAAGTAGTCCGGCGCGTAGGCCCAGGCCTGGCCCCAGTCGACCATGTCCCAGTTGTCGCAGGGGGTGGAGAAGGTGCAGCCCGCGAAGGACGTGGCGATCACCTGGGCGAATGGTTGGGAGGCGAGGCTGAGGGCGATGCCGGCCTTGGACCGGAGCGTGGACTGCAGCGCCTCCATCTCGTTCGTGAGCTCCGTCGACCCGCTGGCGTAGAGCATCGAGAGGTCGGCCTTGGTCCCTTCGGCGATGCCGGCGCCACACTCTCCCGCTCCCGTGCCGGGGGACGCGCAGTAGCTGGCGCCGCCGGGCTCCACCTTCCAGCCGTGGCTCTTCAGCAGGCTCACGGCCCGCTGGACGTCGTACGGGTACACCGGTCCCTTGGCCTCCAGGGAGCTCTCGTCCGGGTTGCGCGCGGGGTAGGCGGGCACCGGCCCCGACGTGACGTAGGCGTAGCCGTCGGCGAAGCGCTTCACATACTCCGGCTGGTCGACGAGCGACTGGAGCGCCTGCCGGAAGTAGAGCTGCTTCAGCACCGGGCCCGCCGTCGGGTTGGTGAAGTTGAGTGGGGCGTAGTTGAACCCGAACGCGAACCAGGGGTTGAACTTGTAGTTCTCGTCCTTCTCCAGCCGGGAGCGCTGCGGGAGGTCCTGGACCGGGAGGTAACCGATGGTGAGGCTGCCGTCGAGGAGGGCGTCGTACTCCGCCTCGTCGGTGGTGAAGGGCAGCTCCTCGAAGGCGCTGATGCTGGGCTTGGGCTCACCCGAGTACTGGCGGTTGGGCACCATCTTGACGAAGCCGCTGGTGGTGAACTGGGTCAGGTGGAAGGGACCGTCCACCACCTGCCAGAGCGGATTGGAGGCGTAGTCGGAGGTGTGCTCGGCCTGGAGGTTCAGGAACTCCGCCACGCCCAGGGCCCCGCTGGTGGCGGTGCCCGGGCTGGCGGGCACGTACCAGGCCGGCGACGTCTGCGGCAGGGTGGTGCGGGTCTGCGCCTCGGCGTCGTAGTCGCCGGTCGCGCCACCGCTGGAGAGCCGGTCCCAGGCGGTGGGGAGGGGGTAGACCTGGCTCAGCTCGTTGTAGAGGAACCAGGTCGGGTTGTACGAGGCGTTGAGGTGCATCACCAGCGTGTAGGTGCCGGTCGCGGCGTAGCTGACGACGTTCTCCGGGAAGGCGCCCGGCACCGAGGAGCCCCAGCTCGCCCCGGGCGCGCTGCTGCTCCCCACGGCGGGGGCGTTGGGGTCCGTGACCGCGCTCAGCAGGTTCATCCAGAAGACCACGTCCTGGGCCGTGACGGGTGTGCCATTGCTCCAGCGCCAGTGCTTGATGGCGATGGTGATCTCGGTGTTGTTGTTGGAGAACACCGGCTTTCGCGCGACGCTGAGCGACTCGTTCAGGACCGGCTCACCGTTGTCCCCGAACCAGTAGAGGGGAAGGTACATGAGGGTGTAGAAGTCGGCCAGGTTCTCCGTGCTCGAGTAGGAGGTGTTGAGCAGGGGGAAGATGTACGTCGGCGGGGTGGCCGGAGCTTCGGCCCAGGTGACGACCTTTCCCGTGCTCGCGCTGGCGCTCCCGAGGCTGACCGATACCAGTCCCAGCACGGCCCCGACCATGGCGGCCGCCAGGACGCGTAGCCAAATCGGACGAAGGTGCCGCAACTCGCCAAGCCCTCCACGCAAATCGCACGGCCGCTCCCTGGTCGAGTACCCGGGACGCCTCTGGCCGCCTCCGCGGGCAGGCCGCCCCGCCTCGAGGACGGCTCGCCCGGAGCCCGGGGCCGCCCGGTGCCGTGGCACCGCGAGCCGACTGCCGGCCACCGCCCCGTTCCCCTGGACCCCACGTCCCCTGCAGCGGCAGATTCCGGGTAGCTCTGCCAGGCCCTCCTATCATATGTGCCGAGGGATAGCCGGGAAGCCTAGCACCCGCTAGGCTCTATGGTCAAGATCGCTGGCAACCGCCAGGATAGGCACCGTCACGCGGCTCGCTGGCCCGCCCCCAGCGGGTGGGACCGGCCGCGTTCCAGGGAGCGAAGTCATGGCCGAGAGGGTGGTCTTCGAGAACGCGGCGCTGCTCGACCCGGCGAGGGCCGAGGTCATCCCCGGCTCCTCGATCACGGTCGACCAGGGATCGATCGTGGCCGTCGCCGAGGGCGGCCCGGCGCCGGGCGGCGCCGGCCGGCGGATCGACCTGGGCGGGGCCGTGCTCATGCCCGGGCTGATCGACTGCCACGTCCACGTGACCGTGGTGGCCAGCGACGTCTGGGCCATGTCGGAGTGGTCTCCCTACTACGTCGCGGCGCGGGCGGTGAACGTGCTCGGCGGGATGCTGAGCCGGGGCTTCACGTCGGTGCGGGACGTCGGCGGATGTGACTTCGGGCTCGCCGCCGCCGTCGACGAGGGCAGCATCCAGGGGCCGCGCATCTTCCACGGGGGCAAGATGCTGTCCCAGACCGGCGGGGCGGGGGAGCTCAGGCTGCCGGGCCGGGTCTCCTTCGATCCCCACCCCTACACACCGGCGCTGGCCGTCATCTGTGACGGCGTTCCCGACGTGCGCCGGGCCGCGCGGGAGGAGATCCGCAAGGGCGCCAAGCACATCAAGATCTACCTCAGCGGGGCGGTCGACGCCCCCAGCGACCGCGTCGACGCGACGCAGTTCTCCCTCTCCGAGATCGAGGCGGTCGTGGAGGAGGCGGAGGCGGCCAACATCTACGTTGCCGGGCACGCCTACACGTCGCGCGCCATCAACCGCGGGCTCAGCGCCG
>JASHRA010000217.1 GCA_030038765.1 Candidatus Dormiibacterota bacterium
CGGCCCTGGACCGCGCCCCCAGGCGACCGCCACGGCGCTGGCAGGGCCGCGCCGCCACCCTCCACCCCCGGCGCGTGACCGAGATGGTGCAGCCCGGCGACCGGGCCGGCAGCCGGGCCCGCCGGTCGATCTTCGACGACTTCTCGATCTGAGTTCGGCCCGGGGGCGCATAAGCTTGGCCCCACGCGCGGTCGCGGATCGCGGCGGCGACCGGAGCCGAGCCGGGCGGGAGGTTCTAGAGCATGTCTGACGCCGTCATCGTGGGGGCGGTGCGCACGCCGGTCGGGCGCTACGGCGGCCAGCTGGCCTCGGTCCGACCCGACGACCTCGCCGCCCTGGTGCTCCGCGCCCTGATGGAGAGGACCGGGATGGCCCCGCTGGAGCTGGAGGACGTCTACCTCGGCTGCGCCAACCAGGCCGGGGAGGACAACCGCAACGTGGCCCGGATGGCGGTGCTCCTGGCCGGCTTCCCGGTCGAGGTCGGCGGCTGCACCGTGAACCGGCTCTGCGGCAGCGGCATGGAGGCGGTGGCCCAGGCGGCGCGGGCCATCGCCCTCGGCGACGGACGCGCGCTGGTGGGGGGAGGGGTGGAGTCGATGAGTCGCGCCCCCTGGGTCATGGCCAAGCCGGACCGGCCCTTCCCCAGGGGGGAGCGGCAGGTCTTCGACACGGCCCTGGGCTGGCGCTTCGTCAACCCGCTGATGGAGGGCGCCCACGGCACCGACTCCATGGGCGAGACGGCGGAGAACGTGGCCCAGATGTTCGGGATCGGGCGCGAGCGGCAGGACCGCTTCGCCCTCCAGAGCCACCGCCGGGCCCTGGAGGCGCAGGCGAGGGGGGACTTCGAGGCGGAGCTGGTCGCGGTCGAGACGCCGGCCGGCACCGTTCGCGCCGACGAGGGCCCGCGGCCCGACACCTCGGCGGAGCGGCTGTCCCAGCTGCGGCCCGCCTTCGCCGCCGAGGGCAGCGTGACCCCCGGCAACTCGAGCCCGCTCAACGACGGCGCCGCGGCCCTGCTGCTCACCTCCCAGGAGTTCGCCGCGGAGCACGGGCTCCGGCCCCTGGCGGCGGTGCGCAGCCTGGCCGTGGCCGGGGTGCCGCCCCGGATCATGGGCATGGGCCCGGTGCCGGCCACCCGCAAGGCCCTGGCCCGGGCCGGGCTCGAGCTGGACCAGATCGACCTCATCGAGCTCAACGAGGCCTTCGCCGCCCAGTCCCTGGCCGTCCTCGGCGAGCTCGGCCTGGACCCCGAGGACCCGAGGGTCAACGCCACCGGTGGCGCCATCGCTCTCGGGCATCCCCTGGGGTGCTCCGGCGCTAGGATCCTCGTCACCCTGGTCCACGCGCTCCGTCGCCGTGGGCTCCGGCGCGGACTCGCGACCATGTGCATCGGCGTGGGCCAGGGCATCGCGATGGTCGTGGAGAGCCTCAGCTGAGGTCCCCCCGGCGGCACCCCGAGGGCCCCTTTCCAACCATGGGAGTCAGCAGCATTGCCGAGCGTTGATCAAGTCGCCAAGGAATACCTCGCCCGCATCGACGAGCTCGATCCCAACGACGCCACCGACCGCGGCGTCCTGGGCCACGACGGCGAGCTCACCGACTACTCGCCCGACGGCGCCCGGGCCCGCGCCGAGGTGGCCCGGCGGGCCCTGACGGAGCTGGACCGACTCCCCGCCCGGGGCGAAGGGGAGCGGCTGGCGGCGACGGTGACGAGGGACCGCCTCCAGGCCATCCTCGCGCTCCACGACTCCGGTGACTGGATGCGCTGCCTCAGCGTCTTCGGCCCCTCGGCGACGTCGCGTCGCGTCTTCGACCTGATGCGTCGGCGCAGCGACGCCGACTGGGAGCTGATCGCGACCCGCATGGAGGCCGTGCCGGCCTGCCTCACCGGCACCCGCCGCTCCCTCGAGATGGGCCTGGAGCAGGGCGCCACCTCGGCCCGGCACCAGGCCCTGGTCTGCGCCGCGCAGGCGCGCAACTGGGGCGGCCGCGACGGGCGGCCCGGCTTCTTCCGCAGCCTGGTGGCCGGGGCCGGGGAGCGTCCCTCCGCGCTGGGCAGCAGGCTGGACTCGGCGGCGGGCGCCGCCGACCGCGCCTACCTCGACTTTGCCGCCTTCCTGGAGGAGGGCTACGCGCCCCGCGTGCCGGACCGGGACGGCTGCGGGCCAGAGCTCTACCCCATCTACTCGCAGTACTTCAACGCCGTCGACCTGGACCTGGACCAGACCTACGAGTGGGGCTGGGAGGAGCTGGCCCGGATCGAGGAGGAGATGGCCCAGACGGCGGAGCGCATCGCCCCCGGCGAGGGCCTGGCCGGGGCGGTCCGGACCCTGGAGACCGACCCCGAGCGGGCCATCCAGGGGGAGGAGAACTTCCGGACCTGGAACCAGGAGTTCCTCGACGCCACCATGGCCGAGCTGCAGGGCGTCCACTTCGACATCCCGGAGCCGGTGCTCCGGGTCGAGGCCATGATCGCGCCCCCGGGCGGGAGCCCGGCCATGTACTACACGGCCCCGGCCCAGGACTTCAGCCGCCCCGGCCGCACCTGGTACCCGACCCAGGGGCGGGAGCGCTTCCCGCTCTGGACCGAGGTGGCCACCGCCTACCACGAGGGGGTGCCGGGGCACCACCTCCAGCTCGGCCACATCTGCTACCTGGCCGACCACCTGACCCCCTTCCAGGGGATGCTGGGCTTGGTCTCCGGCCACGTCGAGGGCTGGGCCCTCTACGCCGAGTACCTGATGGGCGAGCTGGGCTACCTGGACAACCCCGACTACTACCTCGGCATGCTCGCCAACCAGGCCTTCCGGGCCGCCCGCGTGGTGGTGGACATCGGCCTCCACCTGCACCGCGAGCTGCCCCAGGGACAGCACTTCCACCCCGGTGAGCGCTGGTCCCGGGAGCTGGCCGTGGAGTTCATGGTGACGCGCGCCAGACGCTCGCCGGGCTTCTCCGCCGGCGAGGTGGACCGCTACCTCGGGATGCCCGCCCAGGCCATCTCCTACAAGGTGGGGGAGCGGGTCTGGCTCGAGGTCCGGGAGGAGGCGCGCCGCAGTTGGGGCCCGGACTTCAGCCTCCGCGCCTTCCACCGCCGCGCCCTGGACCTGGGGGCGGTGGGGCTGAACCAGCTCCGCGAGCAGATGCGCGGCTGGCAGCCGGAGGCCGCCTGAGCCGCCCCCGGTGGACCAGCCCCAGATCGAGACGCTGCTGATCTGCAACCACGCCGAGGCGGTGAACGGCCTCCTCTACATCTCCGGCGGCGGCTGGACCGACCACTGGCGCCGGCTCGCCCCGGGGGCGGCCCAACCTCCCATCACCCACATGGCGGTGGCGGTCACGGTGACCGTGCCCTGGGTCGCCACGGGCCAGACCTACCCCCTCTCGGTGGCCATCGAGGACCACGCGGGGACCCGGGTGGCCGGCATCGACGCGCAGCTCAACGCGGCCCGCCCGCCCGGGCTCCCCACCGGGTCGACCATGCGCGCCGCGCTCGCCCTCTCCATGGAGCTGGTCTTCCCCAAGCCCGGCGACTACCGGGTCGTGGCCGCGCTGGCCGGGCAGGCCGGGCGCGGGGTGGACTTCCGCGTCCACGACGTGGCGCCGCCGCCGCCGAGCCCGCCGGCGGTCAACTGAGGACCCGGCTCAGGCCTCCTGGGCGACGTACCCGGAGTCGGCGCCGGCCCCGCTCCCGGAGCCACTGACGGCCGCGCCCACGAGGTCCACCCTGGCCTCCTCGGCGAGGCCCGCGGTGGGTCGCCCGAAGATGGCGAAGATGGCGCCGGCGACCAGGAAGGAGACCAGGTAGGAGACGTCGCCGATCTGGGGGAAGGCGGAGCTGATCGGGCCCACGTACCAGGTCTGGTTCATGAAGGGCACGGACACGGCCAGCCCGATGATCCAGGCCCACATCCCGACGCGGACGTGGCTGCGTTGGTCGTAGAGGGCCCGGAGGTCGTAGGCGCCGTGGTGCTTGAAGTACCAGTCGATGAGGACCACCGCCACCCAGGGCCCGATCCAGTAGGCGAGCAGGAGCAGGAAGTCGCTGTACTGGGCCGCCGCCTGGTTGGGATTGCTGCCCCCGGTGGCGAGGAGGCCGCCGAGGAAGCCCACCACCACCGCCGCCTGCCAGCGGCGGAGCCGGAAGCGCACCGCGGTGGCGATGACGAGGCCGACCAGCACGGCGGCCGCCGCCACCTCCCCGGCCGGCACCAGCGTCTCCTTGTCCGCGCCCAGGGTGACGTTGGCCTCCACCAGGATGCCGGCGGTGACGATGGCAAAGATCGACCCCGCGACCAGGGCCCGGACCGCCGCCGAGTGCTCCACCTTGATGACCAGGGCCGACATGGCCCCACTGTAGATGTTGAGCGCGTTGGCGCAGGCGGTACCGGCCGCGATGGCGAGCAGGGCCACCGAGGAGAGCGCGCCCGGCATGAGGTAGGCGATGGCGTTGGCCGGGTTGGCGGCGGTGGCGGCGGGCATCCGGATCGAGACCGTGAGGGCGCCCATCCACTCCAGGACGACGCAGGGGATGAACATCCCGAGCGCCGTCCACCAGATGACGCGGGAGGGCTTGACGGTCCGCGGCAGGTAGCGCGAGTAGTCGGACGCGAACGGCATCCAGCCCATGGCGTAGGAGAGGGCCAGCCCCACCGTGATGATGAAGCCGCCCACCTCGCCGCCGTAGGGGACCGGGGCCTTGGCGTTGAAGGCGAGGCCGTAGTTCCCCTTGGTGAAGGTGAAGGCGGCGAGGATGACGAAGACCACCAGCAGGGCCACGCTCATCCAGCGCTCGAAGGCGTGGATCATGTTGTAGCCGTAGACGGCCAGCGCCACCTGACCGACCACCATGATGGCCAGGGCGATGAAGTAGTTGAGGTGGGCCAGCTCGGCCAGGGCGAAGGTCCCGTAGACCGTGTTGACGGCGAACCAGCCGATCCCGGCCAGGTAGTTGAGGCCGCCCGGGCCGAGGTTCCCCAGCAGGCCGAAGGGAGCCCGGCCCTGCACCATCTGGGGCACCCCGAGGCGGGGGCCGAAGGTGCTCAGCAGACCGAGCAGCAGCGCGCCCAGCAGGTTGCCGATGGCGAGGGCGACGAAGGCCCCCACCATGCTCTCGCCGAAGGTTCCGACGGCGAGGTTGCCGATGACCCAGGTGGCCAGCACCAGGTTGGCCGCCAGCCACAGGGTGAAGAGGCTGAAGGGGCGGCCGTGCCGCTGTGCCTCGGTGATGTGCTCGAGCCCGTGGGGCTCGATCTCCAGGACCTCGTCCTTGTACAGGTGCTCCCCCTGCGTCACCGTCGCGCTCATCACTCCTCCTCGCACCCCACGCCGGCCTCAGCGCCCGTCATCGAGCCTCCACCCAGGGCCGGACCGGGAGATTTTCACGCTAGATGTAGTGGCATGTCAATAGCGAAACCACTACATATTGGATCTTGCTTCCCCCGCCGCTCCCGGGGGGCGGGCCCTGGCACGGCCCGCCAGCCAGGTTGTCGCAATCGTAACTTGACCCTCGCGCGGGTGGCGACTACAGTTCCCCGCGCCCGACCAACGCAGTGGGGGCGGCCGGCGGGGACCGGCCTGGGGTTGGCTCTGGTTCAGGGAGGGACGCTGATGCGCCTCTGGGTGTCACGTGTATGGCATCGGCAGCGGGCACGGGCCCGCGAGCTACTCGACTTCCGGCCGACGCTGCTGGCGGCGGGGGCGGTGGCGGCGGTCACGCTCCCCCTGGCCCTGGGCTGGACCGCAGCCTCGGCCTCGAGCACCAATCCCAACGCCATGACGCCGGTGGCACCCGGCATCAGCGTCGCCACCGTGCCCGGGGCCCAGCCCTTCGGCGACACGCCCCCCAACACACCGGAGACCGTCTCCTTCGTGCTCCAGGAGCAGAACCTGGGGCAGCTGGAGTACGACGCGCAGAGCGGCGTCCAGCAGGACCTCTCGGTGACCCAGTTCGCGGCTGAGTACGGGCAGTCGGCCGGCAACATCGCCTCCCTGCGCAGCTACCTGGCCGGCTACGGGATCAGCACCGACGCCTACGCCGACGCCGTCGACGTGGTCGCCACCGGCACGGCGGGCGAGTTCGACGAGGCACTCGCGGTCCAGCAGCAGGAGTACAAGGTTCCCGCCCTGCCCTCGCACGATGGCACGGCCGCGATCCCGGCCCAGACCATCCACGGCACGGCGCAGTCGCCCGAGCTGCCCTGGCACCTGGCCAACTTCGTCCTGGCCATCCTCGGGCTCACCAACTACGGGCCCTTCGGGAGCCAGGCGGTCCACACCAACTCCAGCCTGACCCCGGCCCAGACGGGAAGCTCCAACTCCTGCCTGGCCCTCACCGGGCTGCCCGACGCCTGCAACGTGCCGGCCAACTTCGCCGCCAACTACGGCCTCTCCTCCCTCTACCAGCGCGGCGCCGAGGGACAGGGCCAGACCATCGCCATCGTCACCCTGGCCGGGCTCGACCCCAGCGTCGTCAGCGGCTTCACCTGGGCGCCGCAGTACTTCTGGCGCGACGTCCTGGGGCTGCGGCCGAGCGGCCGGACCCTGACCGTTGAGAACATCGATGGCGGGCCGGGCGCGCCCAGCGACGCCGGCGGATCAGGCGAGACCGACCTCGACGTGGAGCAGTCCGGGGGCCTCGCGCCCGACGCCAACGTGATCGTCTACCAGGCGCCCAACACCGACTACGGGTTCGTCGACGCCTTCATGACCGCGGCCAGCCAGAACATCGCCAGCGGTGTCTCGGCGAGCTGGGGCCTGTCCGAGACCGCCATCCAGTATATCGTCCTGACCGGCCAGGAGTCCGCGGGCTACGTGCAGGCGTTCGACGAGGCCTTCCTCGAGATGGCCGCGCAGGGCCAGTCCGCGTTCACCTCCTCCGCCGACCATGGCGCCTACACCGCCGCCCAGGACATCGGCACCACGAACCTGTCGGTGGACCAGCCGGCGGACAGCCCGTACGTCACCGCGTGCGGCGCCACCACACTGCCGGGCAGCGCGTACCTGGCCGGCCCGGACGGCACGGCCGTCGCCACCATC
>JASHRA010000218.1 GCA_030038765.1 Candidatus Dormiibacterota bacterium
TTCTCGACCCAGGCTGGGTTTTCTTGAACCCAGAGCTTTGATACCCAAGCCCCGGGGGGAGCTAAACCCTCAGAGGCCGATGGCGTCCTTCAGGTTCTCGAAGAAACCCTTGCGCACCGGGTGCGGCTTCCCGTCCGGCGGGCTGAGCTCCTGGAGCAGCTGCTTCTGGCGCTCGCTGAGTCGGGTGGGGATGACCACCCGGAGCCGCACCACCTGGTCCCCACGCCGTCCGGTGCGGGGGTCGGGAGCTCCCCGGCCGGCGATCCTCACCTGCTGGCCGTACTGGGTCCCGGGCTTGACCGTCATCCGCACCGCCCCGTCCACCGTCGGCACCTCGATCTCGTCGCCCAGGGCCGCCTGGGAGACGGTGATGGGGCACTCGTAGACGATGGTCATGCCGCGGCGCTGGAGCTGCTCGTGCGGCCGCACCGAGATCAGCAGGTAGAGGTCGCCGGGGGGCCCACCCCGAGGACCGGCCGCGCCCTCCCCGGGCACCCTCACCTGCATCTCGTTGTCGACCCCGGCCGGGATCTGGACCTCGATCTGCTTGGGGGCCTCGACCAGGCCCTGCCCGTGGCAGGCGGGGCAGGGTGACTCCACCACCTTGCCCTCGCCCTGGCAGCGCACGCAGGTCTCCACCGTCACCATCTGCCCCAGCAGGGACTGGCGCACGCGCTGGATCTGCCCCTGGCCGCCGCACTCGGGGCAGGCCACGGTGCTGGTCCCGGCGCGGGCGCCGCTGCCGCCGCAGTCGGGGCAGGGGCTGGGCTTGGTGACCTCGAAGCTCCGGGTCACCCCCCGGATCGCCTCCTCGAACTCGACCGAGACCTGGAGCCGGAGGTCGCTGCCGCGCCGGGGCCCGGTCCGGCCCCGGGAGGCGCCCGCCCCGGAGAAGAACATGTCGAAGAGGTCGAAGGCGGACTGGAAGCTGAAGCCACCGGCCGCTCCCATCCCCTCAGCGGCGTGGCCGAAGGTGTCGTAGCGCTGCCGGCGCTGCGGGTCGGAGAGCACCTGGTAGGCCTCCCCGATCTCCTTGAAGCGCTCCTCCGCCTCGCGGTCGCCGGGGTTGCGGTCGGGGTGGTAGCGCATGGCCAGGCCGCGGTAGGCACGCTTCAACTCGGCCGCGCTGGCCTGCCGGTCCACCCCCAGCACCTCGTAGTAGTCGCGCTTGGTCTGGGGCACCGGCTACGCGGAGGGCTCCTCGGGGGCGGAATCCCCCCTGGACCGGCGGGGACGGCTCGGGGGCGCCTCGGGCTCCCGGGCCTCGGGGCCTCCCGCGGCGTCCGCCTGCACCTCCTCCGCGGGCTGGGTGACGCCCACCTGGGCCGGTCGCAGCACCCGATCGTGCATGGTGTACCCGGGCAGGAGCTCGGCCAGCACGGTGTTGCTCCCGGCCCCGGGCCCGGGGAGGCTGACTACGGCGTCGTGCAGGTGGGGGTTGAAGGGCTCGCCCACGGTGGCGATCCGCCTCACCCCCTGAGAGGCGAGCGCCTCCTGGAGCTGGCGCAGGGTCAGGCGCAGGCCCTCGGAGAGGCCGTCGTCGGCGTCCTCGGGGATGTGGGCCAGGGCCCGCTCCAGGCTGTCCAGGGCGGGCAGCAGGGCCTGGAGCATGGCCGCGGCCCCGTAGTGGGACGCGTCCTCCACCTCCTGGGCCTTGCGCCGCTTGTAGTTCTCGAAGTCGGCGGCCAGCCGCTGGTACTTGGCGTTGAGCTGGGCGACCTCGTCCGCCAGGGGGTCCGGGAGCCGCCCGGTCGCCGCCTCGCCGACCTCCTCCGGCTCCTCGGGCTCGAGGCCGTCCCGCTTGCGCTCCGGGCGCTGGCTCATCGGCGCCACCCCGGCCTCATGCCAGCAAGCGCGTGAGCGCCTCTCCGGTGGCCTGGGAGACGAGCTGGAGCCGAGCCGCCACCTGCCCGTAGCGGATCCGGGTCGGGCCCATCACCCCCATGGTGCCCCAGGCCTGGTCCCCCGCCTGGTAGCTGGTCAGCACCAGGCTGCAGTGCTGCAGCTCCTCCACCGTGTTCTCGTGGCCGATCACGATCTGCACCCCCACCTGGGGGGCCAGCCGCCCCAGGACGTCGCTGAGGATGCGCTGCGCCTCCAGCACCTCGAGCACGGCCCGGAGCCGCGCCGGGTCCTCGAACTCGGGCTGGCGAACCAGGTTGCGCACCCCGTCGTGGATCACGAGGGCGGAGCGACCGCCCAGCTGGCGCAGGCCCCGGCTCACCTCCAGGGCCAGCGCCCGCAGCCCCTCGGGGGCGTCCGCCGGCGGCGGGCTCGCGTCCAGCTGGTCGGCGGAGAGCCCGCGGTAGGTCTCGGTGAGCAGGCTGGCCCAGGCGCTGAGCGCCTCCTGGTCCAGCTCCGGGTCCACGTCCAGCTCGCGCTGGTAGGCGAAGCTGCCCCCGGCCGCCTCCACCAGCAGCACCACCCCGGGGCGGAGCAGGAGCAGGTTGACGTAGTGCAGGCGGTTGGCGGGATTGGCCGGGCCGGTGACCACGGCCACGTTCTCGCTGAGCCTGCTGAGGGTCGCCGCCGCCACCTCCAGGACCGCCTCCACGTCGTGCGCCGCCACCTCGAAGCCCTGGCGCACCCGGCGCCGGAGCTGGGGCTCGACCACTTCCTGGGGGAGCAGGAAGTCGACGAAGTAGCGGTAGCCCAGATCGGTGGGGATGCGCCCGGCCGAGGCGTGGGGCTGGGCCAGGAAGCCGTCGTCGACCAGCTCCGAGAGCTCGTTGCGGATGGTGGCCGAGCTCAGCTCGAGGAAGTAGCGGGCGGCCAGGGCGTGGGAGCCGACCGGCACCACCGTCTCCGTGTAGTCGGAGACGACCGCGGTCAGAATCCGCTCCTTGCGCAGGTCCAACTGCCTCTCCTGGGTTCCCTGCCGGTTAGCACTCCTGCCCTGAGAGTGCTAAAAGCGAGTCTAGCACATGCGTTCCCGGGTCCCTTCGCCCCGAGCCCTCCGCCCCGGAGGTCAAGCTACCATCAGGCGGTGCGGTCCACCGTACCCCCCTCGGCGGCGCGGGAGCGAGGCAGCGGCCACCAGTACCGCACGCTCGACCTCACCCCGGGTTCGGAGCGGGAGAGCCTGGCCCGCCGCGCCGGCATCCGGGAGGTCGTCTTCGGGGTCCAGGACGGGCTTCTCACCACCCTCGGCCTGACCACCGGGGTGGCCACCGCGACCGCCGGCGCGACCATCTCCCACACCACCATCCTCATCTCCGGGCTGGCCGGGGCCCTGGCCGGCATGATCTCGATGGGGACGGGCGCCTACCTGGCCACCAGCGCCTCCCGCGACCTCAAGCGGGCGGCCATCCACAAGGAGCGGCACGAGCTCGCCAACCAGCCCGCCGAGGAGATGGACGAGATGGTCCACATCCTCGCCGACCGGGGCCTGGAGCAGGAGCAGGCGCAGGAGCTGGCGAACAGCCTGGCCCGCTACCCGCAGCTGTGGGAGGAGACCCACATCGAGAAGGAGCTGGGCATCTCCACCTACGCCGACGAGACACCGGTGCGGGACGGCTTCCTGATGGCCGCCACCTTCCTCGTCGGCGCCGTCTTCCCGATCGTCCCCTACGTCTTCCTCCAGGGCCTCGGGGCTGTGCTGCTGGCCCTCGTGCTCTCGGCCGTGGGCCTGGCGGCCGTGGGCCTGGTCAAATCCCAGGTCATCGGCCAACCCGGCTGGATGGGAGCCGCCCAGGTGCTGCTGGTGGGGACCGCCGCCGCCCTCGCCGGCTACGTCCTCGGGGTCCTCCTCCCCCACGCCTTCGGCCTCCACGTCTCCGGGGCCGCCTGAGCGCTCAGCCCGCCGCCGCCAGCTCCAGGGTGACGCGGTCGAGGACCTCCTGGCCCCGCTCCGTGGCCACCGCGCGGTCGCCCCGGAGCCGGATCAGGCCCAGGGCGGAGAGCTGGCGGGCCCTGGCCAGTTGGGCCGCGCCACCCAGGCGGGTGCCGCGCCCCAGGCGCAGGCCGCAGGCGAGCAGCTCGAGGCGGTGCTGGGCCGCCGTGATCGGCTCCCAGCCCCGCCGTCCCTGGCCCTCGGAGCGCACCCGGGCCACGTAGGTGGAGGCGGCGCGCAGGTTCCAGTAGCGGACCCCGACCGTCTCCGGGGCCAGCTCCCAGCCCAGTGCCAGAGCCGAGTCGCGGTCCAGGAGACCGTGGGCGCCGCAGCCGGCGGCCAGGTAGGCGCCGCCCTGCCAGTAGTTCAGGTTGTGCCGTGACTCGTGACCGGGGCGGGCGTAGTTGCTGATCTCGTAGCGCCGCAGGCCGGCCTGGGCCAGCATCTCCCGGGCCAGCCTCCGCTGCTCCAGGAAGTCGCCCTCCGAGGGTGCGGGCCGGCGTCGGCGGGCCACGTCCCGGCCCAGCTCGGTCCCCGGTTCCACGGTCAGCTCGTAGCAGGAGACGTGCTCCGGCTGGAAGCAGAGCAGCCGGCTCAGGCTGGCGCCGAAGCTCGAGGCGGGCCGGGAGGGGACGGCGAAGATGAGATCGCAGCTGAGGTTGCCCACCCCGGCCGCGCGGGCCGTTGCCAGGGCCGCCTCGGCAGCGGCCGCGTCGTGGTTGCGGCCCAGCCAGCGCAGGGTGGGGTCGTCCAGGCTCTGGACGCCCAGGCTGAGGCGGTTGATGCCGAGCGAGAGCCAGTCCCGGACCAGCCCCGGGGTGATCCCCTCGGGGTTGGCCTCCAGGGTCACCTCCGCCCCCGGGGCCAGGCCGAAGCGCTGGCGCACCGCCACCAGGAGCCGCTCCAGGAGCGGTGGCGGCAGCAGGCTCGGGGTCCCGCCCCCGAGGTAGAGGCTGCGCAGTGGGGCCCCTCGCCGGGCGGCAGGGGAGAGCGAGTCCAGCTCCCGCAGCACGGCCGCCACGTAGGGCTCCCGGAGGGACTCGCCCCCGACCAGGATGGCGAAGTCGCAGTAGGGGCAGCGGCGGGCGCAGAAGGGGAGGTGCAGGTAGAGGCTGCGGGGCGGGCCCGCGACCGCCTCAGCGCTCAAGCGAGAGCACCGCCATGAAGGCCTCCTGAGGGATCTCCACGCTGCCCACCCGCTTCATCCGCTGCTTCCCCTCGCGCTGCTTCTCCAGCAGCTTGCGCTTGCGGGTGATGTCGCCCCCGTAGCACTTGGCCAGGACGTCCTTGCGCAGCGCCGGAACCGTCTCCCGGGCGATCACCTTGCCGCCCACCGCGGCCTGGATGGGGACCTCGAAGAGCTGGCGCGGGATGACCTGGCGCAGCCGCTCCGCCAGGCGCCTGCCCTGGCGCCCCGCCTGCTCCCGGTGGACGATGATGGAGAGGGCGTCGACCCGGGTCCCGGCCACCAGGACGTCCAGCTTGACCAGCTGCTCCGGGCGGTAGCCGCTCAGCGTGTAGTCCATGGAGGCGTAGCCGCGGCTGCGCGACTTGAGCTGGTCGTAGAAGTCGTGGATGATCTCGCCGAGCGGCATCTCGTAGTGCAGCACCGTGCCCTCCCCGGGGGACTGGTACTCCAGCTGCTGGAACTCCCCGCGGCGCTCCTGGCAGAGGTCCATCACGCTCCCCAGGTGCTGCTTGGGGACCACGATCTCGACCTTGACCCGGGGCTCCTCGATGGACTCGATCGAGCCCGGGTCGGGCAGCTGGTCGGGGTTGTCCACCTCCAGAGCGCGCCCGCCGCGGAGCCGGACCCGGTAGGCGACCGACGGCGCCGTGGTGATCAGGCTCAGCTGGAACTCGCGCTCCAGGCGCTCCTGGACGATCTCCATGTGGAGCAGGCCGAGGAAGCCGCAGCGGAAGCCGAAGCCGAGCGCGACCGAGGTCTCGGGCTGGAAGGTGAGGGCGGTGTCGTTGAGCTGGAGCCGCTCCAGGGCCTCCTTCAGGGACTGGTACTCGTCGCTGTCCACGGGGAAGAGGCCGGCCCAGACCATGGGGCTGACCTGGCGGTACCCGGGGAGCGGCTCCGGGGCCGGGCGGGAGAGCTCGGTGATGGTGTCCCCCACCTTGCTGTCTCGGACGTTGCGGATGGAGGCGATGAGGTAGCCGACCTCGCCCGCGGAGAGCTCCTCGGTGACCGTCATCTGGGGCCGGAAGGTGCCCACCTCGTCCACCGTGTAGGTCCCCTGGGTGGCCATCATCCGGATCTGCGTGCCGACCCGCAGGCGGCCGTCGCGCACGCGCACGTAGACGACCACGCCCCGGTAGGGGTCGTACTTGCAGTCGAAGATGAGGGCCCGGAGCGGGGCCTCCGGGTCCCCGCTCGGGGGCGGCAGCTGGTGCACGATCGCCTCCAGCACCAGGTCCACTCCCTCGCCCGTCTTGGCGCTGGCGAGGATCGACTGGGCGGCGGGGATGCCGATGACGCGTTCGATCTCGGCCCGGACCAGCTCCGGCTCGGCCTGGGGCAGGTCGATCTTGTTGACCACGGGCACGATCTCCAGGCCCTGCTCCAGGGCCTTGTAGACGTTGGCCAGGGTCTGGGCCTCGATGCCCTGGGTGGCGTCCACCACCAGCACCGCCCCCTCGCCCGCGGCCAGGGCCCGGGAGACCTCGTAGGCGAAGTCGACGTGCCCGGGCGTGTCGATCAGGTTCAGCTCGTACTCCAGCCCCTCCCGGGAGCGGTAGAGCATGCGCACCGCCTGGGCCTTGATGGTGATGCCCCGCTCCCGCTCCAGGTCCAGGGTGTCCAGCATCTGCTCGGTCAGCTCCCGCGGGCTCACCGTCCCGGTCAGCTCCAGGAGCCGGTCGGCGAGCGTCGACTTGCCGTGGTCGATGTGGGCGATGATCGAGAAGTTGCGGATGCGCGCGATCGGTCTGGGAACCATCTGGGGCTCGATTATCCGGACCCGCAGGGCCGCCGCCGGGAGCGGCGGAGCCGCTCTGCTAACGTGGGTCGAGATCGTGGGCGAGGCCAGCGTGGACGGTGGAGGCGGCTCGGGGGAGGGGCAGAGGGAGCCCGGCCCCGGCCCGGCCCAGGTGCGCATCCGGCTCGCCCGCACAATGGAGGAGCTCAGCGCCGTGAGCCGGCTCCAGGCCGAGATCTGGGGTTCCAGCAGCGTCGCCGCCCCGGCCAGCATCCTGCGCGCCATCAGCCATGCCGGGGGCCTGGCCCTCCTGGCCCTGGCCGCGGGCCGGCCGGTGGGCTTCGCCTACGGCTTCGTCGGCCGCACCCCGGAGGGGACCGTCTACCACCGCTCCCACTCCGCCGGCGTGCTCCCCGAGTTCCGCGACCTGGGCGTGGGCCGCCGCCTCAAGCTGGCCCAGGGTCGCCTGGTGGCGGCCTCGGGCGTGGAGCGCATCGTCTGGACCTTCGACCCCACCCAGGTCCGCAACGCCTACTTCAATCTCCGACGGCTGGGCGCGACGGCGCGCGGCTTCCGGCGCGACTACTACGGCGACCGGGACGACGCCCTCAACCACGACGGGCCCACCGACCGCCTCTTCGTGGAGTGGTTCCTGCCCGCCTCGAGGCGCTCCCAGCTGGCCCGGCTGCGGCGCGGCTCGGGCGAGTGGGTCCGGGTCGAGCCGGGGCAGGTCTCGGGCGACGACCCGCGCCGGGTCACGGCGGCCCGGGCCCGGCTGCGCCGGGGGCTGGAGTCCGGCCTCAGCCGGGGCCTGATGGTGGTCGACTTCGACCCGGCCCAGCGCAGCTACCGGCTGGCCGAGTCGCCGCCGGGCCTGCCGGCGCCCGCCGAGGGACGCGTCAGTCGCTAGCCGACCGGCCCTGCTGGAGCAGCTCCAGCACCTCCATCTCGCCCCCGAAGACCCGCTCCGGGAGCTCCTCCAGGCGCCGCTCCAGCTCCGGGTTGTCGCCCAGGTAGGGCCGGGCCAGCGCCACCAGGCTGGCCTTGGGCGCGGGGTAGGCGACGGCGCCGAGGGCGCGGCGCAGGGCGAACTCGGGGCCGGGGTTGGCGTGGCCCCGGGGCTCGGCGAAGCGGGGCTCGCGGAGCCCCACCTCGATGCGGAGCCGTCCCGGGCGCCCGTCCGCGCCCCGGGCCAGCCGCTCCTCAGTGTCCGCCGGCTCCCAGGGCTCAGCCACGGCGCCATCCCCGGCCGGGGAAGCCGACCGCGCCCGGGGCTCCACCTGGGCGGGGCAAAGGTCCCCGGACCACGGCCGGCAGGCCCCAGCTTGCCCGCCGCCGTGCGGCCCGTTCCCGGTGCGACGCCTCCGTCACCCGGAGCGAACCCGGTCGCGACGCGGCCGCGGGCGTCTCAGACCTCGCCCAGCACCCGCCGGGTGGTCTCGGCGACGTCGTGCGGGCGCTGCCCGGGCAGGGAGCGCACGCGGTGGGCCATGACCATGGGCGCCACCTGGGCGACCTCGGTGAGCCCGGCCTGCGAGACCCCCTCGACGGCGGCCAGGGTCTGGGCCGACTTGCGGGCCACCAGGTCGGCGCGGTGGCCGTCCACCTCGAGCGCGATGGAGAGGCGGGCGATCGCCTCCAGCACCTGGTCCGGGACCAGGACCCGGGGCAGCAGCTCCATGGCCCGCTCGATCCGCTCCCGCTCCTCCTCCTCCTTCTCCGCCCACTCCGCCGCGAAGCTCTCGGGGTCGGCCTCGAAGCGCTCGCGGCGGCGGACGATCTCGACCCGGTCCGAGAGGTCCTGGATCCCGGCCACGTCGACGCAGAGCCCGAAGCGGTCCAGGAGCTGGGGCCGGAGGTCGCCCTCCTCCGGGTTCATGGTCCCCACCAGGATGAAGCGCGAGGGATGCCAGACCGAGATCCCCTCCCGCTCGACCACGTTCACCCCCATGGCGGCGGCGTCGAGGAGCACGTCGACGATGTGGTCGTCGAGCAGGTTGACCTCGTCGACGTAGAGGATCTGGCGGTTGGCCTCGGCCAGGACGCCGGGCTCGAAGCGGCGGCGGCCGGAGTGGATGGCCGCCTCCAGGTCGATCGATCCCACCACCCGGTCCTCGGAGGCGTTGATGGGCAGCTCCACCACCCGCATCTGCCGCCGCGCCAGCTCCAGCTTCTGGCCGGCCTCCAGCCGGGCCTGGCAGTCGGCGCAGATCTGGTCGCCGTCGGGGGCGCACCCGTAGTGGCAGCCGACCACCACCTCGAGCTCGGGCAGGAGCCGGGCCAGGGCCCGGACCACGGTCGACTTGGCGGTCCCCTTCTGGCCCCGGATCAGGACCCCGCCGATGGAGGGGTTGACGGCGTTCAGCTCCAGGGCGAGTCGCATCCGCTCCTGGCCCACCACGGCGGTGAAGGGGAACAGGGTCCGGAGCTCGCTCACCTCCCGATTCTCTCAGAGCGCCAAGTCGGGGGTCAGCCGGCCCGGCGCAGGGCCTCCGCCACCGGCCGCAGGATGGCGCCCTCGGAGAGGTCGAAGAGGCCGAAGTAGGCGGCCCCCATGCGGCTCGCCAGGTCGACGCAGGCGTTGAAGTGGTAGCCGGCGAAGCGCGGTCCCCGGGCCGGGGCCACGGTCGCGCCGGGCGGCTGGTGGTCGCGAGAGGAGTCGATGACCAGGGCCCGGATCCCCTCCCGCTTGACCTGGTCGGCGATGCGCTGGGACTCCAGCAGCGGCTCCTCGCCGCCGAAGCTGATGTTGCCCCGCCCGTCGCTGATCAGGACCAGGAGGGGAAGCACCTCGGGGTCGCGCAGCCGCTCCGTCCGGATCAGCTGCAGCGCCGCCACCAGCCCGTGCGTGAGCGGGGTGGTCCCGCCCACCGCGATCCGGGCCAGGTGCCGTTCGGCCAGGTCCACGCTCGAGGTGGGGCGCAACACCACCCGCGCCGTCCGCCCGGAGAAGGAGATCATGGCCACCCGGTCGCGGCGCACGTAGGCGTCCTTGAGCAGGGCCAGGAGGGCGCTCCGGGTGGCGTCCATGCGCTGCTCCGCGTCCATGCTGGCGGAGGCATCCACGGCGAAGACGATGAGGTTGCCGATGCGTCGCTGGCGGATCTTCTGGCGCAGGTCATGGGCCTCCAGCAGCAGCATCGGATCAGCCCCGCCCCCGGCCTGGCGCCGGGCCAGCTGGTGGGGCGCCGCCGCCCGCAGGGTCGCGTCCAGGGCCAGGTCGTCGGGGTGCTCCACCTCGCGGGCGCCGACGTAGCGGCCGCGGCGGTCACGCGAGCTGGTCTGGCTGCGGCGGCCGCTGCCGCGCCGGCGGAGGCGCTCCCGGGGCAGGGTGATGCGGCCCAGGGCGAAGTTGTCCTCCAGCTCCATCACCTCGGCCACCGAGGTGCCGGCGCTGGCCTCGGTGCGCCCCCCCTCCTGGTTGTTGGCCGCGCCACCCTCGGAGTGCTGCTCCTGGGCGCCGCCGGCGCTGGCCTCGCCCTCACCGGGCCGGGCCGGGCCCGGGTCGGGGGCCGCCGCCTGGTCCTCGGTGGCGGCCTCGGCCCCCTCGCGACGGGTGTCGGGGTCCTCGGGAGGACGGCTGGCCGGGCCCTGGCGCAGGTTGCCGCCCTGGGAGCGGCGCCGGTGCACCAGGGCCAGCTCGGCCACGTCGGCCAGGTCCTGAAGCTCCGCCACCAGGCCCGAGGCCGGCTCCCCCGACTCGGCCGCCCGCAGCGCGCGGCGGGCCCGCGCCGCCCGCACCAGGACCAGGTCGGCGCGGTGTCCCAGCACCTCCTGGTTGACGCTCATGGCGGCGGCCAGGCGGGGGACCTCGTCGCCCATCCCGACCCCCGGCAGCAGCTCACGGGCCCGGGCCAGGACGCGTCCCAGCCGGAGGTCCTCCGCGCCCCTCCCGGAGGCCGCCTGGTCACGCCGCATCACCTCCACCCGTTCCTCCGGCCGGGACAGCCCCTTCACCTCCACACAGAGGCCGAAGCGGTCCAGGAGCTGGGGGCGGAGCTCCCCCTCCTCGGGGTTCATGGTCCCGATCAGGACGAAGTGGGAGGGATGGGCCACGGAGACGGCCTCCCGCTCGACCGTGTTGACCCCCGAGGCGGCCGCGTCGAGGAGTGAGTCGACCAGGTTCTGCTCCAGGAGGTTGACCTCGTCGACGTAGAGGACCTGGCGGTTGGCGCTGGCCAGGACCCCGGGCTGGAAGGCCCGACGGCCCTGCTGCAGGGCCAGCTCGACGTCGATGGAGCCGACCAGCCGGTCCTCGGTCGCGCCGAGGGGCAGCTCCACCACCTGGACGGAGCGCTCCTCGACCTCCAGCCGCTCTCCCCTCCGCTCCCGCTCACGGCAGTCCTGGCAGCGCTCCGGGTCGCCCGGGCCACAGCCGTAGGCGCACCCGACCACCCGGAGCTGCGGTGGCAGGACCGCCGCCAGGGCCCGGGCCAGGGTCGACTTGGCGGTCCCCCGCTCGCCCTGGATCAGGACCCCGCCGATCTTGGGGTCGACGGCAGCCAGCAGCA